>CAYUPT010000244.1:0-2071 GCA_964446725.1 uncultured Bradymonadales bacterium
GGCCTCCGTCGCGTTGCTCCTCGTCCGACCAGGGGATGTCATCGGCTCCAACACCTTCAGCTATTTGGTCTGTGCGGCCTGTTCTCGATCAGAGCTGGAAGACCATATATTCCAGAATCTCCATCATATCGTCGGTGACCTGGGCGCTGTTGTGAAACGAGGTGTAGATGACGCGCCCGTTGCCGATGGGGTCGTCGTAGGTGGTGACCACCGAGGCGTTTTCGTAGGTACCATCGCCGCCCCAGCTGATATCGGTGTCGATGCGAAAGTGGGCGGTGCCCGTCGGGCCGAGTTCGTCTTCGGCGACGATCGTCCAGTTGGGCGTATCGAAGACGAATTCCACGGTATCTTCTTGAAGCAAGTCGAGCATCTCGTCGCTGAGCACTTCGGCGATGACATCGCCACTGTCGCCGGCCGGAGCGCCGGTTTGAATGTCGCCTCGAAACTCGGCGGGGTCGTTTTCGACGTCGTCCGGATCGTAGTCCAGCTCAAAGGGGATGGCGCCGGGGATGGCCTGATGCACCCAGGGATGGGCGCGATCGGAGGCGTAGACGCTATTGCCGTCTTCGACAAAGAGTCGAAGGTTGTCCATGGCGATGGGGTCGGCGGCGCCATTGACCATCGGTTCGTCGACCTGACAGCCGATAAAGAGGATATCGTATTCTTTTAAGGCCTCCAGATCGTAGATGAGATCTTCGGCCTCCTGACTGAGCGTGCTGTTGTCGATATCTCCGAACCAGTCGTAGGCGACGCCCATCTCCTCGAGGACGAAGTGGGGCTTATCGAATTCGCCGGGAAAGACGGCGATATCGACTTCGTCGCCCTGCAGGCAGACTTTGGCGTCTTCCGTGCTCTCCAGGTCGGTGACCTGGTCTTTAAAGACGGTGACGTCGTCGACGACTTCAAAGGAACCGGAACTGATGGTCAATTCGTGTTCACCGGCCGGAACCTGAATCAGGCTGTAGTAGCCGTTGCCGTCGGCTGTCGTCTGGCGCTGAAATTCGTCGCCGTCGCAGTCGACGCCCTCCAGGACGACTTCGGCGCCGGGTAACACGCCGCCGTCGGGCCGGCAGGTCTGGCCGTCGATGCGGCCCGGGCCGCACTCCTGCATCTGGTTTTCGTCTCCGTTGACGTCGTTGATATCGTTGACATCGCTGTTGTCGTTGGAGTCATTGTCGTTTCGGTCGTCTTCGACGCATTCCTGCTGGATGGGATGGAGAAATTTACCGTCATCGCATTCGCCATCGTCGTCGTTGGTGGCCTGATTTTGGGATGCGTCGTTGTCGCCGTCGAAGGCCTCATCGCCGCAGCCGATCAGTGCGAGGCCGGTGATGAGAAACAGACAGGAAATGATGCGAGACAGCCGGTGAATATTTATCATAGGGGTTCCTTCAGACATCGATGCAGCCGTCGAAAATCGCTCAACAGGGGCCACTGTAGGTCAAGGAGTGTAGCGGTCGGCCCGGCGTTTTCCAACAAAGGGGATAGTCACCGTTCCGCTGGTTGGCATGAACGAAGACGACGACGCCGGGCGGCCTCGCCGGCATTACGCATTCGACGTCATGGGTGTTGGAGTGGACCCACATATTGCGAGGACATGAGGGGCGTGGCCAAAAACGCATAGACGCCGCGGGCGTCAAGCCACCGAGGCCGGTGGCGCACCGAACAATGGAGCAACCCCTCTGCCCGAAACCGACGGGGCTGAACGGTGACAGGAGATAGGCAGCAAGTGCGGGAGGCTTCAACATAGCTGCGCCCGACCGGTGTGAAGACCGGTCGGGCGCAGATTGAGGAGGGAGTTTAGCGACGAGCAACGCCCGTCAGTTTGTCGTCCGAGACATTAAATGCCGTCCGGAAAGCAGGCGTCGAGGTCGTCGCTGCACACCATTCCATCCGTGCAATCACTGTCATCGTCGCAGGATTCGCCAAAACCACTGCCGTCGTCGTCATCGCCGTCATCGCCGTCATCGTCGCCGTCGCCGAAGTCGAAGTCAAAATCGTCGTCGACGCATTGGCCGAAGAGTTCGCTGCAGCTTTCGCCGTCGGGACAGTCGGCGTCGTCGGTGCAGTC
>CAYUPT010000244.1:2171-6366 GCA_964446725.1 uncultured Bradymonadales bacterium
TCGTCGGTGCAGTCGTCGCCGCCGAAGTCGAAGTCCCCGTCGCCATCGCCGTCGCCGAAGTCGAAGTCCTCGTCGATGCACTGGCCGAGGAAGTCGCTGCAGGTTTCGCCGCTGGGACAGTCGGCATCGTCGGTGCAGTCGTCGCCGCCGAAGTCGAAGTCTCCGTCGCCATCGCCGTCGCCGAAGTCGAAGTCGTCATCGATACACTGACCGAGCAGGTCGCTGCAGAATTCGCCGCTGGGACAGTCGGCATCGGTGGCACAGCTGTCGCCGTCACCGCCGCCGAAGCCGTCGTCGTCGACGCATTGTCCATCTTCACAGCTCGACCCGAGTCCGCACTCCAGGTCGTTGGAGCATTCATCGCCGCCGCCGGCGCCGCTGACGCAGACATTGGCGTTGACGTCGCAGATCATGCCCTGACTGCAACCGGTGTCGTCGAGGCATTCGACGCAACTGCCGGTCTCCGGATCGCATTGCTCCCAGCTATTGCAGGTGACGTCTTCGCAGGCGTCGGATTGGTTGGTGGCGCTATCCTGGTTTTCACTGACCTGAAAGTCGTTTTCGGTTTCTTCGTCGGCCACATCGCTGTCACCACAGCCGGCAATCAGTGCCAGGGCGAGAAGTGACACGAGCAGGGCTCGAAGTCCGTTGAACTTCGGAGCGTCATGAATGCGGAAGTATTCCATGTTGAGAGCCTCCATCGAATTCGACGTGCGTGGATTTAGAAAGCACTAATATGCAGTGGCGCGTCCCGTATGTCTCTGTTGATTGGGAACCATAACGACATTGCCGGCGCATGTCACATCGTTTAGATAATCATCTCATCCGGATCAGATAATCATCACTTCGCCGCACATCGCGGCCTTGATCGTGCCGTCGACGATCGCCTGTGCCTCGCACTCGCCCAGAAAGGTGTCGTAGTCGGTGGCAGATACGACGAGGTCGACGACGTCGCCGGGCCGAACTTCGCCGGCGAAGTGAGCCCCACCGATTTTGGTGGCCCGCACATCGAAGTGTTCGTCTTCGAGTTCGTCTTCGACGAGCAGTGAAAAGAGGACGACGCCGACCTGGCCGAGCATCTCCAACAGCAGTGTGCCGGGGACGACGGGGTCGCCGGGGAAATGGCCCTCGAGCCCGATGTGGTCGTCGGTGATGCGGCGGCGGGCGACGATAAATTCGTCGTCGAAGTCGGCGCCGACGAGTTCGTCGACCAGCAGCATGGGGCCGTCGTGGGGCAGTCGGTTGTCGAGCAGCTCCGGGCGGTCGTCGAGCGCCGTCGTCCACTGGCCGGGTTCGACCAGCGGAGTGCGGCGAAGTTGTCGAAGCCTGTCGTCGCCGGTGCTCACGACGCGTCTCCCACAAGGCCCAGTGGGCGGGCGATGACGTCTTCGATGATATTGCAGGCCTCGTCGATGTCGTCGTCCGTAAGCTGAGCGGAGACGGAGATGCGGAAGCGGCGGGCGTGGGCTTCGACGGCCGGAAAGTCGATGGGTTGCAGGTACAGACCGCGCTGCTGGGCGGCCATGGCCAACTCCATCAATTTCTCGCCGTCAGAGCCGATGATGATCGGGATGACCTGCGATTTGGACTCGCCGAGGTCGAGGTTGAGGGCTTCCAGATTGGTGCGGAAGCGATCGACGTTGTGCCACAACTGGTCTCGAAGCGTGTTGTCGCGGGTCGCGACCTCCAGACTCTTGCGCATGGCGGCGACAATCGGCGGCGGCAGGGCGCAGGAAAATTGAAAGGGCGAGGCGTAGCACTTCATGTAGCGGATGATATTGGCGTCGGCGCACACGAAGCCACCGATGCCGCCAAAGGACTTGCTGAGGGTTCCGAAGTCGATGCCCATGTCGTCTTCGACGCCGAAATGTTCGGCCACTCCTTTGCCCTGGTCGCCAAAAAGCAGTGTGGAGTGGGCTTCGTCGACGTAGATCGGGGCGTCGTGGGCCTTGCAGACGTCGACCAGAGGCGGCAGATCGGCGAGGTCGCCGTCCATCGAGTAGACGCCCTCGACGACGACGAGTTGGCGCTGATCGGAGGTCCGCTCGAGCATGGCGTCCAGCGACTCCGGATCATTGTGGTCGAAGGTCCATAACTTGGCGCCCGAAAGCTCGACGCCGTCGACGATACTGCGGTGGCATTTGCCGTCCATAATCAGGGCGTCGCCGCGCTGCATCAGGGCCTGGATGGCCCCCACATTGCCGGCGTAGCCGCTGGGAAATAGCATGCAGTCTTCGCGCCCTTTGAAGTCGGCGAGTTCCCGGGCAAATTTTTTGTGCTGGTCGAAAGTCCCGGACAACATCGCCGCCCCCGAGGCGCCGACGCCGTATTTATGCATCGCCTCTTCGGCGGCCTCCAAAACCTCGGGATGGGTCGACAGCCCCAGGTAGTTGTAGGACGTCAGGTTGATCATATCCCTGCTGTTGCCGGTGGAACCGCGGTCGACGGTTGTCCGCGGTGTGGGCGCATCTTCGAGCGGTTGCTCAAAGAAGCTGGTGGCCACTTCCACGCGCGGATCGTTGATCCAGGTCTCGAAATCCGCCGGCGGCTCCAATACGTGGTCGCTGTCGTTGTAGGTAAAATCCGCCAGACTGAACTTCAGAATATCATCGGGGTTCATGTTGTCGTCCGTAGTACTTCGCAATCTGCGGGTTCGAATGCCGTCGATCGGCGTCGATATCTACCTACAGGTATTCCAGGAATTTGTCGGCCAATTCGTCGATATTATCGACCTCCGAGAGTTCGGAGCGCGGCACGCGAATCTCGAGTTCGCGCATGGTGGCACTGACGACCTCGATGATATCGAGGCTGTTGGCGCCGTAATCGCGCATGGAACTGGTGGGGCTGACGTCATCGACGTCGACGTCGTGTAAGTTTTCGCCGAGGTTGCGCTTGATGATGGCGATCACGTCGTCTTTGCTCAATTCTTCGCTCATCGGGTAGTCCTTACATCAAAAATGGTCGGGGCGCCGAAGCTGAATCGGCGCTCATTGTTCGCGTTGGTCCTTCCACTGTTGGTAGCGGCGCATCATGTTGTCCTCAAATGCCATAGCTCGATCGACGGTCGCGATCTCGCCTTGCATCGCGTCGAGCAGCCCGCTGCAAAGGGCCAGAACGGCCCGTCCGCACTCATCGGGAGACAGCAGGTCGGAGCGGTCGATGCCCTCGGTCTCCAAAAACTCCCAGACTTCTTCGCCGAACATCGCCTCGAAGGACTCGGTGGCGACCATGCCGAATCGAAGGGCATTGACCCGGGTGTCCTCGTCGGCGAGTTGACTGCCGAGGTAGCGGGTAAAGACCTCGAGCACACTCTTGGAGGCGGCGACGAAATCGTAGCCCGGATACGAGCGGTCGACACCGTCGCTGGAGATGGCGACCACATAGTCGGGGTAGTCGCCAAAGGCATTGCCGATGGTATCGACGTAGTCAATCAGTGGCCAGGCGCTGTACTCCAGACTCTTAAAGAGCGAGCGTTTTTCGTAGCTCTCGAGGTCGGGGGTTCGAGCGGCGAAGGCGACGTTGCTGACGAAGATGTCGACGCCGTCGCAGGATTCGCCGATGGTCTCCATCAATGCCTCGGTATCGTCGGGATGAGAGACATCGGCCATCTCGAGCATCGGTTCCGGGGCGCCGAGGTCGTCGAATTGGCGGCGGATCTCGTCGGGGTCTGCCGAGCCCCAGCGAAAGGTCAATACGCAGCGCGCACCGGCGCTTCCCAGCGCCTTTGCAGCACCGAGGCCGATGCCGCGAGTCCCGCCGGTGATAAGCGCCGTCTTGCCACTGAGATCGATATTGTACATCCAACAGACTCCTCAAGGTACAGTCTTGGCGTTCGGTGGCGCCGAATAATCACGGGGCGGTATCGAGGCCGCCACTGACGCGAAGTACGGCGCCGTTGACGAAGGATGCCTCCGGTCGACTGACGTACCACACCGCGTCGGCGATGTCGTCGACGGTCCCTAGCCGGCCGGCGGGACAAAATTCTTCCCAGTGATCGACGAGTCGCTCATCGGCGCCGTCGACCATGTCGGTGTCGACCAGGCCGGGGACGACGGCGTTGGCCGTAATGCCGCGGGGGCCGTACTCCTTGGCGAGACTCTTCGTCAATCCCACCAGTCCGGCCTTGCTCGCCGCGTAATTTGCCTGGCCGCTGGCGCCGGAGGCGGCGATCGACGAGATATTGACGATGCGCCCG
>CAYUPT010000245.1:0-6348 GCA_964446725.1 uncultured Bradymonadales bacterium
CCCGGTTCGCGTGAGACGACAACACACTTCGGGACCGGGATGACACCCCACTGCCAGTGGGGTGTCACCTTCGATTGCGTCGTGCGGCGCCTTCGATTATCCAAGAGGTCCGAGGCGTAGGCCATCGGCGTGTATTTTTCGACAGGTCGGGCGCAGTTCCGATGAACTCTTGGCAGGTGACGTTCCCATGAATGGCGGTCAGGACAGCGATAGCGAACAGCGACAACGGGCCATCGATTCATTTCAAAAGACGGAAACGGTGGTCCGTCGGGTGGGATACGTGATCTTCTTTGGGGCGGCGCTGTTGGTGGCGGTTCCCATGGTCATCAGTGCCATTCAGGGAATCCAGCAAGACCGCATCTGGGATCCATTTACGGGAGCTGCGGTGACAGCCGATGATGCCGAACTCGACTGTATCGACGAGGCCACCGATCTGGCCTATCTGGCCGGTGAGCATCGGGAGTTGGATTCGCGATGGGAACAGCGATATCGGCGGTGGGGAACGCGCTGCCAGCAACCACACGAAGATCTGTACAAGGTGCTATCGCGGATCCGCGATCAACTACGCGGAACGGAAGCAACCCCTTCTCTCGAAGATCTCGATAGCAACACCGCCGATGGTGAATCGGACTGACCCGGTGCGCAGCGCCACCACGTTCATTACATTTCGTCCACTATCGATGGGGGCAATACCAGCCGGTAAACGCCGCTGGAATCGGTCTGTGACCGGGCGATGCGTTGGCCGTCGTCGTCGACAGCGGTGACCGTGGCGTAGGCGACGGAGTCACCGGCGTCGGTCGTCAACTGACCGGTGGCAATGAGGCCGCGCGGAATCTCGATATCGACCTCTGCGCCGTTGTCACGGACCTCGATGGTGCGATCGACCTGGGGGAGCCCTGTATCGACGGGGGGACGGCTCACAACGCGGTAATCGCCCGGATTGAGCCACGTCACAAATCTTCCGTCGAGGTCGGTGTACACCGGTTCCGGCCTGACCTCCGAGTTACCCAGAGCAACAATATCGACCCGAACGCCGCCGATGGATTGTCCGTCGGGGCCGGTGACACGTCCCTCGACCCGGGGGCGGGCCGGCAATTCAATGACCTCGGGAAGAATCGAATCGGTCAGCGAGATCTGGCGGCTCGCCGAAGACCAGGGCGAGTCCGCCGGAGGTATGATCTCGATTTCATAGTCGCCCAGGGGCACGCTGGTATCGATTTGACCGTCGTCGATGGGCGGCGTGATCAGCAATTCGCCGAGGTCGACGGAACGCTGGATTTCGACCCGCATATCCCGCCAATCGGGTTCCAGATCGGGCTGAGACGAGGTATCGACGTCGATGGCCAGGGTCGCCAATTCAAGGTCTAATTCGCCCAGCGACAGGGAGACGGAATCCGACGCGCCATCGATCTCCCCGGGAAAGGTCGCCCGAGGTACGATCTGATTGTCCCGGGTCGGCCGGACAATGACGTCGAAATCATCGCTTCCGGGCGGAAGGTGGAGGACAAATTCACCGTTCTCGTCGGTTGTGGCAAACTGAGAGCGATGACCGGTGTCCGAAGCGCGAGCGACGATTTCGGCATCTTCGACAGGCTCAGCAAGGACGTCGAGCAACTCCAGGGCAGTGCGCTCGAGCTGTCCGGAGACGGTGCGCAATTCCTGGAATTGCGGAATTTCAAGCTCTAGTACAGTTTCGGCGCCGGAAATCTCGTATTCGCCGAGTGGAAGGCGCGGCCAGCGGTCGTCATCGACGATATAGGTCAGGGAGTAGCGGCCGGGAAGTTGATGAAGAGAAAATACGCCGTCTCGAACGATCTGTTGTGACGCCGACGCGTCGCGGTCGACGGGGTCGATCATCAATGTTCCCCCTGGGGCCGGTTCGCCATCGGTGGTTGTGATTTCACCTTCGACGCGTTCGATGACCCGAGCCTGGACTGCGGCGTCCAGCAGTGGCCGGGACTCGATATCCAACTGCTGGGCGGGAACTGGTGAGGAATTGGAGGGATTGATGTGGAGTCCGTAGCGCAACACATCGGTGTTGGCTTCGATGCTGCATAAACCGGCGACACAGCGTTCATCGTCGGGGCATTCCCCATCGGCGACGCATTGAGAATCCAGTGTCGCCATGGGCCCATCGGCGGGCTGATTATCGGTGGGAGACGCCGGACACGCTGTGGCGAGGGCGAGGACGGCGCAACAACCCAGCAATAGGCGTCCCGACCAATCGGTGAACGCATCGAAGAGGCGTGTAGAGCGGCTTTTATTCATCGTCAGTCACAGATCTGAGGTCGAAAGCGAAGCAACCAGCGATGGGTGGTCAAAAAGGCGTCGTCGGCAATGTCGACGCCGGCTTCGGTGACGCGTTCAAAGGGCCGATCGGTGACGTGAAGTCGAATCAATTCGTCGTCTTCATCCCGCAGCCGCTGTGCGCAGGGATCGATGTCGATTTCTACGCCCTGGTAGATGCGCAGGATGTCGCGGTACCGCTCGTCAGTGGGTCGGCGACTCGAGGTGGCCTGTTCGATGATCCCACTTCGGTGACCGACGACGGCGTAATGAAGATGGTCGCCGCCGTTTTGATCGAGCAGGCTGTCGACCGATAGCGTCACCGGTTGGTCCGATTCGACGCGCACCACGTCCTGATCGGGATGGATAAAGTCGGCGGCAATATGCGGGGGCGTATTCACGTCCGGTGGCTCCTCTTCGACGGGGGCACCAAAGCAACCAGTCAGCACAATAATAAGCATACATTGTGCCAACACCGCCCGGCGGGTCCAACGCGGGGTATTCATGGCAATTCCGGGGTAGTATTGCGGCGAAATAACATCTGGGGTGGCTGTGCGTCGGACAATGGTGTCATAGGTAGGGCAGGCCGTCGATGGGCCGAGACGCGATCAGGATTCGCTCTTTTCGAGATAGCGAAATACGGTCCGCGGATCGATATCGAGATCGCGGGCGGTCTGGCTTCGGTTGCCGTCGTTTCGTTCCAACACCTTCAATACGTAGTCCAGTGCGAATTCTTCCTTGGCTTCCGCCAGTGATTTGGTCTCCGGAAGGTGTTCCGGTTCAAAATCGAGGTCCGTCGGTCCAATGGTTGAGCCCGTGGCGAGGACGAGTGCTTTCTTGATTCGGTTTTCCAGTTGTCGAACGTTGCCGGGCCAGTGGTAATTGCGGATGGCGTCGAGGGCATTGGCACTGAGTTGTTTATCCGCCAGGTCGAGTTCGTCGGCCAGTGTCTCGACGAGGTAGTGGGCGAGAAGGACGACGTCTTCGCCGCGGTCGCGAATCGGCGGCAGATGTAACTCCACGACATTGAGCCGGTAGTACAGGTCCTCGCGAAAGTTCCCGTCGGCGACCTCCTGTTTGAGATCGCGATTGGTCGCCGCCAGCACCCGGATATCCACTGTTTCGTAGGTATTGGCTCCCACGCGACTGATTTTGCGCTCCTGAAGGACGCGCAACATCTTGACCTGCAGTGATGGCGGCATTTCACCGATCTCGTCGAGGAAGATGGTGCCTCCGTCGGCAGCGTGAAATTTGCCGTCTTTGCGGGATTCGGCGCCGGTAAACGCCCCTTTTTCGTGGCCGAATAATTCGCTCTCCAGTAAATCCTTGGGGATTGCCCCGCAGTTGATGGTAATAAAAGGCTTCTCGACGCGATTGGAGCGGTGGTGCAATTCGGCGGCCACCAATTCCTTGCCGGTGCCCGTCTCGCCGGTGATCAGGACGGTGACGTCGGTGGGGGCGACGCGGTCGACGGCGTGAAATACGGGTTGCATGGCCTCGCTGGAGCCGATGATGGAACCGAATCGATGTTGCTCGATCTGCTGCTGGAGCCGGTCCCGATCCTCGCGTAACTCGTCGAGCAAAATCGCTCTCGAAATCAACAGGCTCAGTTGAGCGGCGAATATCGTCAGCAACTCGAGGTCCAATTCATCGAAGAGATCGGTGATCGAGTCGTTGCCGACGTACAAGACGCCGAGCAATTCGCCGTGGTCGAGCAAGGGAACGGAGAGGACGCTGCACAATTCGAGATTGATGATGGACTGCGCTTCTCGAAATTGCTCGTCGTTTCGGGCATCGGAGACGATAATCGGCTGTCGGGTTTCGATGACCTCTTCGAGAATCGAGTCCGACAGGTGCGGGTCGGAATCCGACAGGGTTTTGGGATCGATTTGTCGGGCGACACGGACCTTCCAGTCGTCGCTGTCGGCGAGGAGCAGAAAGCCCTTTTCGGCGTCCGTCAAATCGATGGCGGCATCGACGATTCCCTCCAGAATCTCCTCCAAGGACGTGGCATCCAGCAGATCGACGGCCAGATGTTGCATGTACTCGAGCCCCTCGAGACGCCGCCGGTCGTCGTCGCGCAGGCCGTCGGTCTGAGAACGGGGTTCTCGAAGATGCGAAAATGTCAGGACCCGGTCGCCAATTCCGATGGTATCGCCGTGCTCTAACACGGATCGGCCGCTCAACGGGCTGTCATTGACGGCGATGTCGGCGCCGGAGGCAGGGCGGATCGAAAATTGAGAACCCCTAAGGCTGATGGTGGCGTGCTCGTCGGCGATGTCGCCACCGCGTAGCTGGACATCTGTCGTCGGCCCGGCGCCGATGGTGGTTATTCGACGCTGCAAAACCCATGTCTGTGTTGAGGCCGAATCTTCGTCGATATGCAAAAAAGCCATAAGCCTTATCGGGTCCAAGTGCGGTGTAGGGCGGTTAGAATCGAGCCTGGAACGTGAGTCCCGGTCGCAATTCGATACCCGCGCGCTCTCTGAATTCGGGATGCAGTTCGTCGGGAGGGTCGTCGAGCATTCGGAGGCGTACCGTTTCCGGTTCGAAATTGAGGTGCGCCTCGATGGCGCCGACGATCCATCCGCCCAATAGGACGGCGATACCGGCGTACTGGGTGCGCCGCCATCCGCGCGCCCGGTCGATGTCGGCGGCCGGGATCGGACCGGATTCGGAGCGCATCGATTCCACCGACCAGTGCCCGGCGATGTTGGCCGCCAGTCCCAGTAGTTGGACGGCGGCAAATGTGGCCCCGCGAAAGGGCATACCGTTGTAAAATTGGCCGGCCCCTCCCGGCAGATACAGCGGCAGTCGGGAGCGGCGTTCGACGCGGCGTTCGATATACAGAACCTCCGTTTCGATGCGTTGCAATTCGCCGGGGTCGACGACGTCGCGTCGAATCTCCTCGACGCGTTCGATAAAACGGGGCGGATAGACCAGTGGATCCAACTCCAGTGCCGGATCGGATTCGAGGGCCCGTTCGATCTGGTCGTCGACGGCGTCGGCTTCTCCGGGCTCCGCCTCGTACAGAAGCCCCAGCGCGTACAGAAGGTGGGCCCTGGGAGCGGGCGCCGGTTCACTGTCGAAAACGGGCTCCAATACCGAGACCAGCACGTCGAAACGCGACTCTTCGGCGGCCTGGTAGGCCCGCTCGATTCGGTCGTCGGCGTCGCTGTCGGAGGGCATTGCCCATGACGCAGCAGGGCTCCCGAACGCAAAGAGCAGCGTCAGCGGGAGTAGCAGCGAATATTTCCATCGGATGCCGCCGTCGTTGGGCCGCCCGGGAGAGGGCCCGCCAATGTCGGTGCGCCGGGTACTATTCATGGTTGTCGTCCAGCGAGAGTGCCAGAGAGGTTTCGCTGCCGGGACGGACCTCGACGGTGCGCTGTCGTCTGTCTTCCAGGTCCTGTCGAGGTGCAATACGGACGGTGACGTCGCGGTGCCGATCGACTTCGTCGGCTCGACCAAAGCCAACGGTCAGGCGGTGCGGTTGGCCGGCGGAGACCCGTTGTGGGGTCGACTGATTGCCGAGCCACACAAGGGCGTCGCGGTCGACGTCCACCAAAATGTATCCGTCTTGCCAGTCCAGAACAACGGTATGCTCTCGTTGCGCGTCGCCATCGACGTCGATGACTTCGCGATGGGGCCTGGCGCCGGGACCGTCGACTCGAAGCTCATGTCGACCTTCGGCCAGTTCAATTCCGCGAAGTGCGTCCATGGCATCGTATTCGCGACCGTCGACGGTCAGTGTCGCCGATGGGGGCCGAAGTTGAAACGACAACTCGTAACGCGCCGGGTCATCGACAACTCGACCATCGCCGTCGTTCCCACCATCGTCTGTCGAGGCTGCCGGTGGATCGGAGGGTGGCGTCGGCCCTGGGAGGCTGTCATCTGGGTCGGCGTCAGTGGCGACTTGCGTCGCCCGTTCGGCCATGTGGTTGGCACTTCGCACACCGGATTCGGCGGCGTTGACGTGACCCTGTGCGGTGTGACGGGCGTCGTCGAGGACGTCAGTGACTCCTTCGAAGGACTCTGCAGCTTCGGGGGCGGCGCTTCCAG
>CAYUPT010000246.1:0-1329 GCA_964446725.1 uncultured Bradymonadales bacterium
GACGACGGCAGCGGTGACGCCGACGCCGAAACGGTTGACACCGTCGCCGACGCCACCGACGACCGGGGTGCCCCGCGGCGCCGAAACTCTGCGGTCGACGGCCCGGATGCCCCCGGAGAAGACGAGGATTACGTCGGCTCCGAGTGGACCATTGGCCACCTTCCCGGCTTTCGCCTCGACGTTGGCTTTGACTTCGACGACACCACCAACCTCGGGCTCGGCCTCGGATATATGGCGGCGCTCAATTGGCGGATTCAGGTCCTCCAGTCAGAACTGCTCCTTCGCGCAGGCGCCGGGCCGGACCTGACCTTTGTCACCGGCACCGACGACGGCTTCGACGGTGCCACCGGCTATATCACCGGTCGAATCACGGGCTCCGGGCCCCGGGGTGGAATGACCATTGAGAGTGGATTTGGCGGGGGTCTCTTTGGCGCCGGCTTCGTGCCGTCGTTTAAAATTGGCGCCTTTTACTCCACGGAGACCTTCGATATCGGCTACTTTTACCAGGGCACCGTCTTCGACTTCCGACCGGATTGGATTACCCCACATCAGATCGGATTGCGGCTGCACATCCCGTTGATCGAACACTGAACGAGCATCGCCTCTGCGTCGATCCAACTCCGTTTGCTCCCCCTCGTGGCCTCCACGAATGAAAGATAGACGCAATCTGTTTGCATAAACACGGGCCGGTCGTTAGGTTCGCTGGTCGCCGGCGGTCGGTAATCATCGCCTTGGCGCCGATCCGGTATTCACATAGGCCACGATAAGATTGTCAGGAGCATCTCCCAGTGAGTTCGAGTTCCAATACAGATATACTCAGCGGATCTGCTGAAACCGCCGCCGACAAGACGCCGGCGGCCGCCGAATCGGCAGCCGTGCCCACCGAGCCTGTCGACAGCCACACGCTGTGGGACCGACTCGGTATTGTGGGTTCAGCTCTCTGTCTGGCCCACTGCATCGCCACCCCGCTGGCCATCGGCTTTTTATCGACGGCCGGACTGGGCTTTCTCGGCGGTGAGGTGGTCCACAAACTGCTGGCCTTCCCCCTGATCATCATCGCCATTCTCGCCTTCTGGCCCGGCTATCGCCGCCATCAGAATGCGGCCATTGTCTCCGTCGGCGCCGCCGGTGCCGCCTGCCTGCTTGTGGCGGTCTTTGTGCTGGAGTTCTTTTTTCCCCACTCCCACGGACTGGAAACTGCGGTCACCATTGCGGGCTCCATTCTGTTGATCGGCGCCCACACCGCCAACTGGCGCATCACCAACAAGCAGTGCGACGATCCGCATTGCGCGGCCTGAACCGCTTTTCATAGACACAATCCGTCGCTGA
>CAYUPT010000246.1:1339-6346 GCA_964446725.1 uncultured Bradymonadales bacterium
AGTGAAATCGCTCCTCCAGCGATGTGATCTGCCAGGCCTCGCCGGTGTACTCCATCGACACCCGCAGATCGGAACCGGCGGTCGCGTCATCCTTAAAGCCCCACTGCATGATCACGCCGACGGCAGCGTCGGTCTCGTCGGAATGGACGCGCATCGTCTGCTCCCAGGCATCGACGCCCAGGCGAGACTCGAAGTTCAAAGCACCGACCAATTCAAATAGCAGCTGGCCCGCCGAGCCCGGACCGTCACCATCGACATCGGCCAATTCGCCGGGGATATCGCGACGCGATTCGCGCCAATCGGTCGTCTCCGGGTCGTACATATCGTTGTGAGCTCGCAAGTCATCCATTCGCTGCTGAACGTCCAGCCCCTCGCGCTGCCACAGCGGCGCCGCCCGGCGATGTGACTCGTCGGCTTCGTCGACGTCGTCGACCTCCGGACCACCGGCCGCCTCATCGCCGTTCGCGACTTCGCCATCATCTGACACTTCGCCGTCGTCGGATGCCTCGCCGTCGTCGGCCCCGGCTTCCGATTCGTCGAGCTCTGGCGCTTCCTCATCGGATTCCGTCTCCGGTTGCACCGCCTGTGCCTCGGAGTCGTCGCCATTGTCGTCGCTCTCCTGATCCGACGATGTCGAACAGGCGACGAGACCGAAAAGCGCGATCAATACAGCCAATTTCCTCATACCAGACCACCTTTTGAGCATCATTATGCCAGAAAAGAACTTCACTACGTCGTGTTGTACATCTTCCAGGGCCCAGCTTCCAACGCCGCAAAAACCCCACCGCACACCACAACCCGCCAGCCGCGTCAGCGGTCACCCCATGCGACCCGAAGCGCCAGCGAGGGAGCGTGGGGGAATCATCGCCGCGCACCCAATCCCGCCATAAACCGCCACCGCACACCCCAACCCGCCAGCCGCGTCAGCGGTCACCCCATGCGACCCGAAGCGCCAGCGAGGGAGCGTGGGGGGCACAACACCGCACGCCCCAAACCGCCTACCCGGGCTTTCGAGCCACAGCAAACGTCGTGGCTCCCTCCAGACAATCGTAGTACTCGATATCTCGATACCCGATCTGGCGAAGGCTGTTGCGAAACTTGCGGTGTGTCAAAAGCGGTCCGGTGGGACTGACGCCGAGGTCGAGAAACCCCTCCATGGCGCGCTGGATGGGCGTCGGCTGCCCATCGTCGAAGATGGCCTCCCAGAATACGGTGACGCCGCCGGGATTGAGCACATCAAACGCCTTTTTGGCGAATTGTTCTCCCAATTCGTCCTCCGGCGCCAAAATCATCTTTTTGGTCAAAAATACCAGATCGAAGGCCTCTCGCCCCCACTGATCTTCCGAGGGATCACCTCCGTGGTCATGGGTCTCGACGACGCGCCGCGGCGCCACATCGTACTCCCTTCGCAATCTCGGGATGCGCTCCGTCAGATGAGCCAGGCAGCCGTAGGTCACCTGAGCACCGGGAAATTGACTCAAGAGCAGCGAACTGAAGCTCACGCCCATGGAACCGACGATCATATTGTCGATCGGCGGCCAGTCGACGCGGGCGACGAGTTCTCGTCCCGCCTGATCGAGATAGGCATTGACGCCGTCGAGCAGGGCATCGACTCGGCCGTCGTCATCAAAGACGTCGAGCATCGGCGCCGTCTGACCACTTCGGGCGCCGTCGACCATCGCCGGGAAGGCACTGGCGTAGCAGACACCGATATCGAGCATCGGCTTTAGTGACACCGGGCTGTCGTCGCCCAGAAGTTGCCGCGCCGCCTCCCGGGCCCGGTATCTCCCGTCTCGATTATCGACAAACCGCTGCGACTCCAGCAGGCGCAATAATTTGTGAGCCGCCGCCGCGTCCATATCGCAGCCGGAAGCGACCTCGTCTGGCGTTGCGCCCTCCGGTTCGCCGTCCTCGAGCGCCTGGAAAATGCCCAATTCGTGGGCCATCAAAAGCGTCGAGGCGTAGCGATGATAAAATAGCGCCCGGTCGATCTGGCGGTACTCCTCGAAATGGCGTATCAGCAACGCCAGGCGCCGCAATTGCTCGACGGGGTCTTTGACGAAGAGACTTCGCACCAGGCCCAGCCGGCTCTTCCAGCGCTCGGGGATGCGCTCGTCGACGAGTTCTCCCACAGCGGCGATCGGTCGCCACCGCTCCTCGGTTTCGGGGGGATTGGCACTCACGACACCTCCTCCTGAATGACGCGACTTCGCACCTGGCGCATCAGTCGTCGCAGGTGGCGACTCGGCATCAGCTGTGCGGTGCGATCGAAGAGCCCGGTAATCCCCTCGACATCCGGGTGTTCTACAGCCAGCTCCCGACGGTTTCCGCCGCGCTCTTCGGCGATCCCCTCGGCGACTCGCCATCCCGACATACAGGCGCTCTCCATCGACGCCGGAAGCCCCGTTTTCGTCCAGTCTCCGGCCAGCCACATCCCGTCGACCGGGGCGTTGACGTCCGGTCGACGCTGCTCAGTGCCGGGAAACGGGCAGTGAATGGCCATCGGAATTCGATTGACCACCCAGTGATCGACGTGCTCCATCGACGCCTCCGGCAAAAACTCGCCGATCTCGTCGACGGTCCGCTCCACGATCTCGGCGTCATCCAATTCGGCGGCCCGCTGCGAATAGATGATGTTACTCGTGATCAGCGACGGCCGATCCTCCCAGCCGCGGTGGATATTCGACAGGTCGTAAAAATCGCAGTTGAGGTCATTGGGGCAGTGTACGCGAGCCCACATCTTGAGGTCCGTCAGTTTTCGATCGAAC
Source organism: uncultured Bradymonadales bacterium (assembly GCA_964446725.1). Taxonomy (GTDB): domain Bacteria; phylum Myxococcota_A; class Bradymonadia; order Bradymonadales; family Bradymonadaceae; genus SLJM01. The sequence goes on from CAYUPT010000246.1 coordinate 4,108, forward strand.
CAGATAAAGCTACTGACGTAGGGACAGGGCTGAAAATGGACCAGATCGTGAAACGTCTGGTATTCGTCGAGCCAGCGGCGCGGAACCAGCGGGCGCAATTGATGCGGCGGCAGCGCCGAAATCGTCTGGTCGGCCACCACCCGGGTGCCATCGGAGAGCACGACGCCGCCGATGGCGCCGTTGTCGGCGATAAATTCGACGGCCTCCGTCCTAAGCATCACCTCTTGGCCGTGATCTTCGAGCATTCTCTGGGCTGATGGGGCGTAGATATCGCCCAGGCCTCCGTCGGGAAATCCAAAGCAGAAATCACTGTGACCGATAAAGCGCTTGTAAAATCGCATCAGCGCTCCCGCCGAACACAGCTCGATCGGCAGATTCATAATCGCCATACAGGCAAACGACCAGAAGTCCCGGATAAACCCCTTGGTCACCCCCATGCGGCGCAAAAAGGCGTAGGCATTCATGCTGTCGAGTCGAAGAAAATCCTCCTCGCGCATCTGCATGGCGTACAGGGTTACCGGCACATTCGAGACCTTGTCGCCCAACGAGGTGCGGTCGTCTGAGACCAGTCCCGACAAAAAGTGCAGCGGCGGCGGCAGCGGCCACTGGCTGGTCTCCATGGCCCGCTGGCCGTCGGCGAGCGTCAAGAAGTGATCTTCCTGCCACACGATCCGGTCGTCGGTCCCCAGAATCTCGAGTAATTTGAGCATATTGGGGTAGACGCTAAACAGAATATGCGGCCCGATATGGACCGGATCTCCGGTCTTCGCATCCTCCCAGCTTTGAGCCCGCCCGCCGAGTCTGGAATCGCGCTCGATGATCGCCACATCGACGCCATCGAGCGTCAATCCGACGGCCGCCGTGATCCCGGCCAATCCGCCGCCCACAATGGCGACATCGGTCTCGATTTGCCGACCACCCTCAGTCGTCATCTTCCCCATCGTCACGCTCCCCGCATCTCAAATTGACGTTGCTCCCTTATCCCACTGCGCTGGGCGACTTCGCCGCCGGTCTGTCATCCCCTCATCCACCGGCGAGTCGAACCACCCAGTACACCAACAGCACCACCAGCGCCGTCCACCACACCGGTGTCGACACCCGCTGCCACCCCATGCGCAATGTTGACAACACTTTGCGTTTTGCCAGTTTATCGGCTGCTCGAAGGGCCCCGATCCACCCCAACCCGATCACCAAGATCGGCCCCGCGGCGTGGTACTCCAACGCCTCTTGCCACCGGCCGCGGACAAAGGCCGTCACCGACCGCGTCATCCCGCAGCCCGGGCAGTCGATCGAAAATATCCACTTGCTCGGACAGACCACCAGCGCCGACGCCGGAGAATTGGGCACCACCCAGGCGGCGGCGACGAGCAGTACAAACCAGACAGCGGGGGCCAGCCCCCCGCCGATATCGCGTCCCCCCGTTTCGTCACTGCTCACCACTTTTCACCGTCGGGCTCACCGACCGTTCCGTCGTGACCCACCGGCTGGTGATCGGGCTGCTGTTGGCCCGGCTGTTGGAGGTTGTCGAAGCGCTCGTCGCCCAGTCCCGGCTCCTGTCCGAGCAGATCCTGGCCGCCGCCGGGAGGACGTCCGTTATCCCAGGCGTTATTCATCGAGCGCTGGTAAAATAGAGGACCGAGCCCGAAGAAATTGGTCAAAAATAGCAGCACCGGTTCCATCTTCGGCTCCACGCCCCACTTTTGTTCCATCTCGTAGATCGACTCTCCGACGCGCCAATCCCACACCAGCACCCAGAGACCACAGGTTACGACGCCGAGTAGTATTTCCACCACCGGGTTGTATTCCTCGCGGCCCAGCCCGGCATTGACCTCTTCGCAGGTCTTGTACATCCAGTACCAGTAGTAAAAACCACAGGTCACGATCGTCAGCACCAGTGTCATCACCGGCTCTCTACTTTCACCGCGTTGCATCTGTAATCCCTCGCTATTGGCTCTGCCCGCCGCCACCGGCAGGCGACTTTTGACTGCTATCGGACGTCATTTGTATCGCTCGCCACTTCTTATAGCACTTCCGACCGATTGGTTCACCCCCGGCTGCTGCGCGCGGAGTCCGTAGCTAAAAGAACTCGTATAGGACGGCGGTCATCGGGCTGCGTCCGCCGTGGCCGCCGTCACATCCGACGTCGGGAAAATTACTCACACCACAGATTCAGCGTCGACGACCGCAGAATGCTTGTCGGCCAGGAGAGTCCATCGTGGACGTGAACCGTCCAGCTCCC
>CAYUPT010000247.1:0-971 GCA_964446725.1 uncultured Bradymonadales bacterium
GCGGTCCATTCCACCTCCTTTGGGAGGTGCAAGCGGGCGTCTTCAGTCACCTGCAAGGGCGCTAAAAAACCCGCCCCCTAACAGGGGTTATACTATGAGACGGCGACCCACATCGGGTCGGAAACACAGGGTCGACGAAAGGCAGTCTCGACTCGACGGAACACATCCCGAGGACAGCCGCCACAGGGCGTGCCATGTCCCGACAATTTAAGCAAGTCGCCCTCAGACAAAGACGGGGCGGAGGTCGGAGGGGCCGAAAAGACCGAATTCGCCGATGTCGTCTGCGAAATGTTGACGCCGACGAATCCGGTAGCGCGGCACTGTGTCAGCCCCGGCTCGACGCGGGCGTATTCCCACTTATGACGGCTCGATTGGCCTGACGGGAAACTATTCTCGCTTGCGCTTTCGGTAGTCCGGGGCGTCGAGTTCGACAAATTCCGCCATATCGAATAGCCGGCTGTAGACGCGATCGCCGACGCGTTCGCGCAGTGTCGATCCGGTGGCCTTGCGGTGAAATTCGCCGCTGGTGGCGTCACCGGAAGGCAGGCCGTCGTCGTCGAGGGGATAGTTGGTGGTAAACAGGGTTGTCAGCGACTGGTTGTAGCGCTTGGAGATGATCTCGTCGATGATCGAGAGCTGCCAGTCTGTGTTGCGTCCCTTGCCGAGTTCGTCGATGGCCAATACCGGCAACTTGACCAGTGGCGCCAGAATGCTCGTCTCTCCTTTGCCCTGGTCGAATTGACGCCGAATATCGCTGAGGAGGTGGGTGAACTCGACGAATTTGGTGGGGATTCCCATATCCAGTGTCAGATGCCGGACGGTGCCCACAAGCAGGTGGGTCTTTCCGGTGCCGACCTTGCCATGGAGGACAAAGCCCTGGTCGCCGGGTTCAAAGCCCTTGGCCCAGTTATAGAGCTTGAACCGGACCTCGCTGAGGTTTCCAATCGGGGCGCCATCGCGGCCGTCGGGAC
>CAYUPT010000247.1:981-6317 GCA_964446725.1 uncultured Bradymonadales bacterium
ACCCTGGCGGCGGACCTGGAAGCTGGTCGGTGACAACGTCGAATCACTGTGCCGGCGGGGGATGGCGGCGTCGTTGAACGCTTTGATTCGTTGATTAAGAGCTCCGCAGACGGGACATCGGCGGGCGATGCGGTAGCCCCGGTCGTCAGTTTCGTAGGTGTATTCTTGGCCGTCACAGGCCGGACAGACGTCGAAGCACTCATCGCAGGTGCGAGCACGCGTGACATCGCGGTCGACGTCGATGAGGTAGCGCTTGCGGTCGCACTTCTGGCAAGAGGCGGTATATTCGGCGAGATCTTCCATGGAATCCGGACGCGGAAAAGGATTATTCGGTGGTCAACTCCCACAGGCGGCGTTCCCGGGAGCGCATGGCCCGTTCATCTTCGGGATTGCCGTGATCGTAGCCGACGAGGTGTAAAAGTCCATGGACGAAAAGAAAAGCGACTTCGTCGTCGAGCGTCCACTCCAGCGACTCGGCGGGGCGTTGGAGTTCGGCGGCAACGCGCCGGCAGTGCTCTCCGGAGTCGACCAGCCGCTGAGCGCATTCAACGCTGATGGCAATATCGCCCAGATGGCGGGGGGCGTCGGGCAGGGCGTCGGGCCGATGGGCCGGAAACGACAGAACATCGGTGGCCTTGTCGCGCTGTCGCCACCGCCGGTTGAGTTCTTGGATCTCGTCGTCGTCCGTCAAAAGCAGGGACACCGATGGATCAGGAAGATCCAAGTCGCGGTAAATCGCCTCGAGGCGATTCGTGATTCTCGCGATCAGCGTTTCGATTTCCGGATGACTTGTCGCTCGACCCGTTGTCGTTACCTCGGCGGGCATTTTGTTCTCCTGGATCGTCGGAATCGTCATTTCCGTTCGTGGTGCCATCGGCTCCCGGTGCGCCTTCGGCGCTCGATGGGGTGTCGGCGTCGGACTGACCGACTTTGTGGCGCACCGTACCGGATGTGTCGGGCCGTTTCTTCTCTTGGTCGTCGGGATACTCCGGCCGATGGTGGTAAATGGCGTTGAGGATTCGCGTAAAGGCTTTGGCGATTTTATTGAGGTCTTTGAGCGTCAGATCGCACTCGTCGAGTTGGCCGTCGGTAAAGGCCTTGTTGATCATATTCTGGACGAGGCCTTTGAGTCGGGCCGGGCTGGGATTGGGCATGGCGCGGCTGGCGGCCTCGACGCCGTCGGCCAGTAGCGCGATGGCCGTCTCCCGGGTCTGGGGCCGGGGGCCGGGGTAGCGGAAGTCCTTTTCGGTGACCTCCGGGATGTCCGGATCTTCGGCGTCTTTGGCCTTGTGGTAGAAGTAGGCGATGAGGCTGGTGCCGTGGTGCTGGGCGATGAAGTCCTGGATTTCTGCGGGCAAGCGGTGGCGCTGCGCCATGTCGAGTCCATCTTTGACATGGGACTTGATGATCAGGGCGCTCATGTTGGGCTTGAGCTTGTCGTGGGGGTTTTCGCCCTTTTGGTTTTCGGCGAAGTACTGCGGATTCTTGGCTTTTCCGATGTCGTGGTAGTAGGACCCGACTCGGGCCAGCAAGGCGTTGGCCCCGATGGCTTCGGCGGCGGCCTCGCAAAGCGAGCCCACCATCATGCTGTGGTGGTACGAGCCGGGAGCCCGCAAAATCAACTCTCGCAACAGGGGATGGTTGAGATTGGCCAATTCCAGAAGCTTGATATCCGTCGTATAGCCGAAGACCGATTCGAATACGGGCAGCACCGCCGAAATAAAGAAGCCGGCGGCGACGCCACCTCCAAAGCCCAACACGATGTAGGCGATGGATGTCATCTGGAAAAATTCGCCCTGAAGCAGCAAAAAGCCGATAATGGCGGCGGCGTTGACGACGCCGACGGCCAGACCGGACCACATCAGGGCCATGCGGTCTTTGACCTGCTGAACGGTGGTCACGCCGACCAGGGTGCCCAGAATGGTGTAGGCGGCAAAAAACAGGGAGTTGTCGGCGACAATACCGACCAGAATCCCGAAGAGGATGGTAAATAAGATGGCGTGCTCACTCTCCAAAACCAGTCGAATGAGCATGCCCCCGGCGGCGACGGGGATTGCGAAATACCAGGCTTCGACGGGGATATTCGCCAGCTGTTCGGCCAGGGCGTGACCGACGGCGGTGCCGACCCGCGTTATCAGCAACATCAATAGCAGGGTGGTGCCCATAAAGACGATATCCCGGGGGCCGGGACGGAAGTTGCGGATGTTGCGGCGTCCAAAGCCGTACAGGATGATCAGTAACAGCAGTCCAAATAAGGCGATCCCGCTCAATACCTGGGTGGCGTGGTAGGTTTCGTCACCGTCGAGCATCTCCTCGACGATTCGATAGTCGCGCTCGGTGATAACATGGCCCTTTTCGACGATGACCTGTCCTTCGCGGAAGTCCTCGTGGATGACCTGGTCGGCAACGGAATCGCGGGCGGCGCGGCGTCGGTCCAGGGTTTCATCGTCGTTGTACGTCGTGTTGGCTTCGACGAGTGTAGAGGCGGTGGCGGCGATGGCCTCTCGAAGAACATTGTCGGTCAGGGCGATGTTGTGTTGGGCGACGGCGTCGTCGACGAGCCGGGAACGATCGCTGAAATCGACAAACCGGTCGTCGATATCGGAGATGTGATACTCGATGACGGACTCGTCGTCGTGAAGCCGTCGCAGGTAGATGCCGTCGGCGCCGCGCTCCTGTGTCTGCTCCAGATCGTCGACGAGCAGATTGGACATGACTTCGTCGACAAGTGTGCGCAGTGCCGATTCGATATCGCTGACAAAGGCACGCCGGGCAAAGACCTCGAAGTTGTAGTCCGACAGTCGGACGTCGAGTTCGGGATCGAAGTACTCACTTCGCAATTCACGGGCCAGGCGTAGCCGTTCGGTCTCCGAGAATGTCTCGATGAGTTCTCGCTGCTCGAAGGCGTCGTCGGCGGTCTGTTCGACGATGTCCTCGAGTTGATGTGGCGACTCTTCTTGCAGTGATTGTCGGGCCTGTTCGGCCATTGCCTCGCGCATCGCCGAGAAGGCCCGGTGGATGTCGTCGCGAATCGATTCCCCGAGCCGCTCCTGCCAGTCGTAGACCGGTGGTACCGACATGGCGACGTCCTGACGCAATTCATTGGAGGCGGCGACGTCAGTTTCGGTAAATGAGAAGTCGCGGTCGGCCTCGACGGTATACGGGGCGACCTGACCGATCATCGATTCATCGAGTTGCTGTCCTCGATCGTCGAGGCCACCGATGAGGATGGCGACGATGGCGGCCACGAGCATGCCGAAGGCCAGAAACTGAACGAAGACATTGTCCAGCAGGCTGCGGATATAGTTCTTGCGCAGCTCTGGCGACGCAGAAGCGGTCAGGCTGAATTTTGATTTGCTGTTATTCGCCATAGGCGATCTCAATGTGCAAAAAACTGCCGGCGATGTGCCGGCTCGGTCGCGACGTCGATGTTGAGCGCCGTTGAAATGTGGCCGAGACCGAACGCTTCTGAGGATGGAGGCGGACTGCGACAATGACAAGCAGGCGCAGCGTCGATGCCTCGTTAATCCGGCACGCGTCGGTCCAACAGCCCGTGGTGGATCGAAATTTCGTCGCCGCCGCAGCACTTGACTGTACGCTGCTGGTGTTTTGGGTTGACCTCCAGCGGTTCGTGTCGTCGTTCACCGACCCGAAGGCAAACCGCAATGGCCTCGATTGGCTCGAGTTCCACTCGCGCTACAGTGGTTCGGGTTCATCGACACGGTGTCGATGACGTCGCTTACGGGAACAAAGCGCAATTGCCAAATGGTTGTCATTGCACGACGGTAGGCGCGGGCCGCCAGTGCGCGGCGGTCGCCAGGCGCCGGACGTTACCGTCTGATCGGTGGCGAAGGCAGTAATGGCAAGGGATCGTCGCCAATCGAACGAGATCTTAAGTGACTGAGTTGAGAGGTAGTCAGGATGAATACACGTTGGAACAAGATGACGCTGGTCGGCGCGGTCGGCCTGTTGTCCGTCATGTTGGCACTGGGCGCCGGGTGTGATCGGGCGGAATTGGATCCGGAGGCAGCCACCGGGACCCCGACTGAAAGCGGTGGTGATTCCTTTCATCATCACTTCTCGATGGACGTGCAGGGACTGGATGCATCGCCGGGCGAAACACAGACGGGGACCATCGAAATTGAACCGGGCACGGATCTCGAAATTAACCTGGAGTTCCCCTGGTCGCTTGAAATCAATGACGTCGAGGGCGTCGAGATCGATGACCACCAGATTGCTCAGGAGCAAATGGAGTTGAACAAAGAGCGGGCCCGGATCCCCTTTGATTACTCGGCGGCCGAGGAAGGCGAGTACACGGTGACGGCCACCGGTGACTTCAGCGTTTGCAATGACGAAGTCTGCCACTTTGCGCGTGGTGAGGATATCGAGTTTGTCGTCGACGCCGGAATGCAGGCCGAATGACCTGGGCGAGACGGGTTACGAGGGCTACTGGATACCGGATGAGAACCATTTGAATGAATGTGTGTCCCGGGTTGTTTTCACCCATAGCATTCCCGCAGGCCGCCGAAGTCGGTCGACGGGGCGCTGTTGGAAACTCTGTAGACCGGGCTTTAGTGTTGTGAGTTGGAGGTCACAGAGGATGGAAGAAGATAGGGATGAGTACTGAGCGCTTCCGCAGGTCGGCGGCTTCGGGGCAACCGTGGTCGGGCGCCGCGCCAGTGCTGAGTCCGGCGATGATGAGTTACAATTTTTCAGGATACCACTGATCTCATGGAAGATACCGAACAGCTACTGGACCAGATCGCATCCGAGGTCCGAGACGGCTTTGAGTCGAATCGGCGGATACTGAGTTTTTCGCAATTTCTGGAGGCGTTTCGGAAGCATCCGCGTCGGCACGCCAGAAATAGCGTTCAGTATCTGCGGGATTGTTTTCTTCACTTCGGGCGCCAGACCAAGCCTCTATTTTGGGGCGACGTCGAACACTACGGACTCTTTGACGCTCCCTTTGACGACGGACGAGATCGGTTGGTCGGTCAGTCTCGCGTCCAGGAACAGGTCTTTCAGTTAATCGACAACTTTGTTCGCGAGGGTCGTGTCAACAAGCTGATTTTGTTGCACGGTCCCAACGGCAGCGCCAAGAGCACGCTCATCGATACGATGATGCGGGCCCTCGAGTCGTATTCTCGTGCCGAAGAGGGCGCCCGGTATCGATTTAACTGGATTTTTCCCAACGAGAGTCTCGCCGAGGGGTCGGCCATCGGGTTTAGCGGCTATCGGGCCAAGACCGTCGAGGACTCCGAGTTGGAGACCTTCGCGTTTTTGGACGATGAAGACGTGGCCGCCAAGATCTCAAGTGATCTCAAAGACCATCCCCT
>CAYUPT010000248.1:0-3286 GCA_964446725.1 uncultured Bradymonadales bacterium
AGTCAATCCATCGGCAATCGCGCCCCGCGGCGCTCCGATCGGTCGCCCAAGAAGTGCAAAGAGCGCGGCCCGGCGGCCGACGCTCTGTTGCCACGGATCCATTGGTTGCGTCGGTCCAGTGCGTTAGACCGCGAAGCTCGTCCCGCATCCGCAGGAGCGCTTGGCGTTGGGGTTGTTGAACGAAAATCCGCCGTCGATGACGTCGTCTTCGTAGTCGATTTCGGTGCCGTTGAGATACAGGTAGCTGCGCGGATCGCAGTACACATTGACACCGTGGTACTCAAAGACCCGGTCGTTGTCGCTGGGACTTTCGACGATGTCGAGCACGTAATTTAGCCCGGAGCAACCGCCGGACTCCACACCGACGCGAATGCCGTAGCTGGAATCCGGGGAGATGTCGTGCTCTTGCATCATCTTTCGGGCTTTCTTGGCGGCCAATTCCGTCATGCCTATCATGATGGGTCCTGCAATCTATGGTAAACTTCGTTTATACTCGTTGTTTGGACCAGGGTCGAAACGTCCACCCCCGGCAGTCATGAAACTAAAGAGGGGGGTGTGTCGCGTCAAGATGGTGCGACCCGCGGTCTGTGGTCGGTAACGTCTGGAACTGGAAGTCCATTCCCGGGCCAGGCCCTGTCAGTGTCTGTTGTCGGGATGAGATTATGGAAATCAAATGTTGGGCTCGAAGCGATGTCGGCAGACGGCGAACCGGCAATGAGGACCGCTATTTTGCGGACGCCGAACAGGGCGTATTTGCCGTCGCCGACGGCATCGGCGGCAAGCCCGGGGGCGCCGAGGCCAGTCAGATGATCGTCGACGCCATCGAAGAGCGCGCCGGGGAGTTTCGGCGCGTCATCCAGGAGCGCTCGACGCCGCTGAACAATGCCGATCGCGAGGAGGTCTTTGCATTTCTCAGCGATGCCCTCCAGTCGATCAATCAGGAGGTCTATCGCCGCTCCGAATCATCGGAATACCCTCGGGGCATCGGGTCCACCGTCGATCTGGTGGTGCTGGCCGGTGGCGGGGCCTTTATTCTGCACGTCGGCGACAGCCGGGTCTACCTGGTGCGCGGCGAAAGCATCTATCGGGTCACCCGCGATCACACCTTCGAGCAGTATCTCAACAATCATCCACGACTCGGCGCCGACGGGCGCAATCCCGACGAGTACTCCCATGTGCTGACCCGTTCGATCGGCGGGCAGCCCCGGGTGGAAGTGGATCGACTCTTTGTCGACCTCCGGGCCGGTGACCGGTTGTTGCTTTGTACCGACGGAATTACCACGTATTTGCCGGGTTCGGAGTTGCGCCAGTATTTTGATGACGGCGACGACGCGGCGATTCCGTCCCAACTCATCGATTGCGTCAACGAGCGCGGCGGCAAGGACAACTCCACCGCTGTGGTCGTCGCCGTCGACTCCGCCGACGGGTTCTCCAGAGCGCCGACCAGGCCCGATACCTTCCGGCGCGTTCGCTTTTTGCAGACCGTCGATCTCTTTTCGGAGCTCGGTTTCCAGGAATTGATCAAAGTGCTGCGCTTTGTCGACACCGATCGATTCGACGCCGGCGATACCATCATCCGGCGCGGCGATCCGGTGGACGGAATGTACTTTGTGATGGACGGCGAGGTCAGCGTCGAGATCGGCGATCGGCTGGTGACGACGCTTTGTCAGGGCGAGCATTTCGGAGAATTTGCTCTCTTTGGCGAACCGGTGCGCTCAGCGGATGTGCGCTGCCGAAGGGACTGCGAGGTACTCTTTATGTCGGACGACGACCTGCGGCGACTCGTCGAGGAGTCCCCGGCGCTGAGTAATAAATTGCTGTGGAAGATGCTGGCCCGGACGTCGTCGATTATCCAGGAGATGATCGAGGAGTGAGCAGGTTGGACGTCCGTCGGTGTGACCGGTCAGCTCGCGTCGTCGATAAGGGCCTGAACGCCGTCGGCGCTGACAATATCCTCGTCGACGAGCAATTCCAGGAGGCCGCGAAGGACCTTTTGGCTGTCGATGTCGTCGGGAAGCTCGACGGCCGGGGCGTCGTCGCCATCGGCGTCGGAACCGGAGTTGGAGTTTTGGCGATCCCGGTCGGAGCGTTTTTCGACGACGCCCTGAAAGCGCTTCTTTTTGACGCGCTTTTTCTTGATGTCGATTCGACCCAGTGCCGACGAGTCGTCGTCTTCCTCGCCGTCGCTGTCGGCGTCGGAAACACTGGATAGAGAGCTCGGCTTCGGCGGTTTCGGCAGTGAGGGGCCGCTGGAGTCGCCGTCCTTTGAGGCGTCCTTCGACTTTTTGGACGCCGCTTTATTGAGGGCCGATCGGATGCTCTTGGGGACGACGCCGTCGTCGTCATCGTCATCGTCATCGTCATCAATATCAGCGGCGAGTTCGGCGTCGTCGGCCTCATCGGCGTCTTCAGTCCCGTCGGCCTTATCGACGTCTTCGGGCGCCGCTTCGAAGGCTTCGGAGCCCGAAATGGCGGGATCGATATCGCCGGCGTCGGACTCGTCTCCGGCGGGCAAACCGCTGTCGGTGCTCGAGGGGTCGGAGTCGGTGACATCGCTGTCGTCGGCGTCATCATCGTCGAGTTCGAGCCCCGGGATGTCGCCTCTGGTGGCGACGCCGAGTTGGGTCTGGTCGTTGTCGAGATCGATGGCCGGGGCGTCGCTCGATTCGGACTCGTCGCCGTGGTCATCGTCGTCGTAGACGCCGTCGTCGAGGTCCCACTGGTCGGGATCGACAGGGGCGCCGACCTGGGTCCCCGGTGAGCTGTTGAGGTCGTCGGCGTCGGGCTCGTTGCGAAGGCGTGCCGCTCCCGATTTTTCGAGGGCCTCGTCCAGTTCCCAGTCGCCGAGCTCGCCGGGCGAGCCGATCTGGGTGCCCGACAGGGAGTCATCGTCGTCGGAGAAACTGGCCGGATGTTGACTGAAGGCCGGGCCGTGGCCGTCGTCGACCTCATCGTCGTCATCATCATCGATGTCGGCGACGTCCAAAACACCGGTCGGCGGTCGATCGCGCATCTCCCTGGAGATCGGTCCCGACGGCGGGGCATCGGATTCCGCGGGTTCTTCGGCGTCGTCATCGGAGACGAGAGGACGGGGCCCCGAGGAGGGAGCGCCGGTGTCTTCGGGCTCGTCGACCTCGTCGAACATCGCCGCCCAGCTATCGTCGTTGCTTTCGGGGCCCGTCGATTCATCGGGCGGATCGAGACTCAATGCGTTGTCACTATCGCCGTCTGCGGCGAAGTGCTCTTCGTCGAACTCGACGTCGCTGTCGCCGAGTTCGATGGCCTC
>CAYUPT010000248.1:3386-6300 GCA_964446725.1 uncultured Bradymonadales bacterium
CTTCGTCGAACTCGACGTCGCTGTCGCCGAGTTCGATGGCCTCCTGGCTGTCGCCGTCGCCCAGCGCGAAGGGATCACTGCCTGCATCGGGCGGGTCATCGATGGATTCCGTCAACTCAAAGATCGACTCGTCGTCATCGTCGTCGCCGTACAATTCGTCGATGGCCTTGTCGAGTGACGCCGGCCCGACGAGTACTGGCTGGATGTCGATTTCGACGTGGTTGGCCACTTCATCCATGGCCATGACGTCGATGGGATCGAGCATCGCCAGCTGAAGGACCTGGACGTCGCCGTCCTCGACGATTTCCAGCGGCAAGGCGCGTTGTGTAGAGGCCACATCGGCCGGAATCAGCCGCGCGGTGCGTCGGTCGAGGTCGCGATCCGAGAGGTGAACACAGGGCACATTGAGCACGTCGGAGGCGATCTCGACGACGTTGCGCTCCGGTACCAATTCATCGTAGATGACCACGTCGTACAGTGATGTGCCGCGGTTGTTGGCGGCCTCCAGTCCCTTTTTGAGCTGGTCCTGGTCGATGAGTCCGTCCCCCAGTAGTCGAGAAATCAGCTTTTTATCGTCGATCATCGAAGCACAATTCCTGAACTGGAGAGACCACGATGGGGGAAGCTCGATGGAGGCAATTAGTCTCGGAGTTCGATGACCTGGCTTCCCGGGGGCGGGGGAAAGACGAACAAGTTGTCATCGAAACCAATGTTAAGTTCAGTATCCGCCACATCAATCGAGAAGTCAAGATCTCGGTCCGGCCACTGAAAGCGGCGATAGCTCGGCAGGGCAATCGCTCCGTGGTCCTCCCAGTTTTCGGTGGTATACGAGTAGACGAGCTCGCCGTCGGGGCTGAGCTCTTCGACCTTGAGGACCGCAAAGTCGGTGTGGCGGACGTACATCGTCAATCGGTTGCCGTCGTCGCGCTGAACACTCAACTCGTATTCGCCGCGCGAGCTATCCCACTCCAGTTGTGGTTCCGCGGTCTCTTCGTCGAAGCGATCCCAGGGAGCACTGCCGAGCATGACGCGGACGACGTCGTCGCTCGACAGGTCGACGGGCAACAGCCGATTGATATTCTGGCGCGTGGGCTGGCCGGTATAATAATTATTCTCGTCGCGTTCGTGCAGCGAGAAGGTATCGCCGTCGCTGACCAGCAGACTGACGATCTCGTCGCTGCCCGGAAGTCGGGTCTGGACCCGGAGCCGGTCGGGGCGCTCGACGAGCAAAAGCTGGCGGACGCGCACCCGCTCGCCCTGACCGAAGTACTCCAGGGTCACATTATTAAACCGGGCATCCTCGACGTGCTGGAGCCGGGCGTCGATGGCACCGCGCAGAAGGTCCGGGCTGTCGAGGGCGTTGTCCGGCGGGGGCACATCGCGCGGACAGCCGATAAGCAGGGCGCAACATAAGAGCAAAAGCCCGATGAGAGCGCCCTGAGGAATGCGTCGAATTTGCATCGTGGAGTGGTTCATGATGGTCTCTACAAAACGGTCAACGTAACGACGATGGAACGCGATGAATGACGACGAGCGCACCACGGCAGGGGCATCGGGCCGATCGGTGATGCCGATGCTGGCTGCGCTGTGGGCGTTTGCCCTGGTCGGTGTGGCGGCGATGCCCGCCGTGGCCGACGACACCACTGCCGATTGGTCACTGCGAGCCCAGCTCGGGCTGGAGTACGACGATAATCCCCTTCGGCGCGAAGGCCATGACCACAGCGGAGACGGACTCGCCAGGTATCTCATCGGCGGGGATATCGTCACCGATCACGACCGGTCGCGACAAGTCTCGGTATCGGTCCAGCACGGCGCCACCCGGTTTTGGCGTCAATCCGAGGCCAATGCAATGGTCACCGGCGCCGACGTCGCGGCGAGCTGGAATCCGGACTCCCCACTGTACGTCCAGGGCCGGGCCGATCTCAAAGACCGGATCGAGACCGCGCAGCGGCGCGACTACGTCCGCGGCGGGGCGGCGGGGCGACTGGGCGCGAGCCTGGGCGACATTCGGCTGTGGGTCGACGGCGGCGCCCGGTTTTTCGCCTTCAAGCCGTCGGCGTCGTCGAGTTACGCCGGGCCGCAGATGCGGGCCGGCGCCAACTGGACGGCCCGAGACGATCTGAGCGTCGGTGCCTCGCTTCGGCGCGCCTGGCGCTCGTACTCGACGACGGCCTGGCAGCTGCGCGATGACCGCTTTGTGCCCGTCGGCGAGGGCATCGAGCGCGCCGACGTCTACGATGCCCTCCGATTCCAGCTTCGGCTGCGACGTCGCGTCCAGGGCCGCCTTCGGTATCAATACGCGGCGAACGACTCCAATTCCTACGGCCAGCGCCTGCGGCGCCATCGCCTGGAGGCGGCCTTGACCGTCCCCGTTGTCTGGGACACCTTTTTGTCGGCTCGGTTGGAAGTCCAGCATACGTCTTATGAAGATCCGGTGGCCATCGACGAGGTGTTTTTGATCGACGAAGAACAGCGCAATACCGCGATTGCCGCCCTGCGAAGAACCATCGCCGGGCCCTGGGATGTGGAGTTGCGCTACAGTGTGTATACCGGAGAATTCGGGGTCGGCGACCGTTATCTGCGTCAGACGTTGGCGCTGTCTGTGGGAGTGATTGTCGATGACTGAAACCAGGTGTGGAGCAGCGTTGATACTGTCGATGGCAGTGGTGCTTGTGATCGGATGTGCCGGCGGCCCGCAAACTATCTCCGAGGGACGCCTCGACGGTGGCCTGCTCGGCGCCGGCGGGGTGGAGGCGCCGTTTTGGGAGGATTGGACGGCGCAGCAGCCGGCGTCGATGAGCGTCGATGGCGAACTTCGGCCCTATACCGCCTTCGACGTGTGGCGAATCGATGACCGCCAGTTTCGCCACCAGGCCTGGGACGCCGTCTTTCATATGCTGACGACGGTGGCGGG
>CAYUPT010000249.1:0-6252 GCA_964446725.1 uncultured Bradymonadales bacterium
GGCTGGAAACCGTCGAGTTTGACCCCGACAATTTCACTCCCGGGTCCGGTCAGATCCCGGAGAATATATCCGACGAGTTGCTCGAGGATATCCAGCAGACCTGTGAGCGCCATCGCCAGTACAGCGAAGAGCAGCGACCGGAGACGATTCCCGACTCCTGCGACAATACCGACCAGTGCCCGGTCAATTATCGCTGTGATGACGGAGCATGCACCTATCGAGATGAGGACCACCAGGTCGATCCCGATTGTTACACCGGAGCCCTGGGTGAGATGGCGCTGGAGGTGCGATCATTGAGTACCGCCGTCGACGGTGCGCGCGCCAAAATTCAGGAGCACAGCGAGCGCTATGACAATGCCATGCGAAGTTGCATGATCATCGCCGAGGGCAACGAGTTGATGGCCGAACAACAGGAGAGCCACAATACGACGATGAATCTTTTGGATGGCCTCAAGTTTGCCGCCGACGGCGCGGCGCACCTGGCTACGGCGGGCCGTCACAGCGCCAGTGTGGACGCCGGACTGACCGGGGGCGTGACCGCCGGCTTCGCCGTTGCCGAAGCGGCGGCAAAGATCATTTCCGATGGCTTCGCGCTGTCGATGAGAATCGTCGAGCGCCAGCACGAGGAGACGATGGCCGCCCTGGAGGCGGCCGTCGAGGAAGAGACCTGCTACAACGACGCCGAAATGAATCTTATTGGTGTCCAGAGTGCCAGTATCGACCTGCAGCGTGCCACCGAAGATCTGAGTGCGCAGATCGTGGCCTTCGAAAATCAGAAGGGCTCGGTCAACGGACTGCTCCAGGAGGGCCAGCTGGAGTTGCAGAATGAAATTGAGCGCACCCGGGCGCCCCTGGATATTGATTTCTGGCTCGATGATCGGATCAATTCGCTGGAGCGCTACATGAGGGCCGCCCGGCGGGCGACCTATCTGGCGGTGATGGCCGTGGAGTACGAGTATCAATTCAGTTCCGCCGAACGCCACGCTGCGCTGGCCGCCGAAATCCCGGCTGATTTTGAGCGCATTCTCGACAATCTCAGGGCCTTTACGATGGCGGGCAATGTCGGCGGCTCCAACCCCGGGGAGTTACTCGCCGTGGTCAGTCTGAGAGACCATATCCTGCAACTGGGCGACAACAGCGACGTGCCCCCCGGATTCTATGAGATGAGTTCTGCCGATCGCTTCGAGGCCCTGCTCAACTCCTCGGAATTTGCGGTCTACGAAGACGGCCAATACCAGGGCCAGGAAATTCCGTTTCAGCTGGCACCGATGGGCCAGCAGGCACTGGGGAGCCACCAGGGCATCTCGCTTCTGGCCGGGACAGACTGCGCTGAGCGGCTGTGGTCGGCGAATATGTCACTGCAGGGAGAAGACCTGTATCAGGGCGATGACCCGAGCTTTACGCGGGTTGTGCTCCGGAAGCGAAATACCTTCTACAGCCAGTGGTGTAGCGCCGATATGGCCGGGGCGAACGGGGAACATCAATTGGCTTCCACGCGGCCATCGCGAAACCTGTTTATCGATCCCTATGCTCGCGATGAGTCGACGACGCCGGTTACCGCCGGATTCGACGGTGGCGGCGACGAGGTCGATGCCTTCAGCAACGCCCGTATCAGCGCCTATTTCAATACGCCGCGGCAGGAACTGGAGACCGAGGACTACAGCCAGGGACAGACCGCGGAATTGGCCGGTCGAGGACTGTACGGTGACTACGCGATCTTCTTTCCTGCCGAGACCTTAAGCCGCAACGGCTCCAACGGGCTGACGCTGGAAAATCTGGAGGATATCCTGCTGCGAATCGACTACGTGTCGGTGTCGCAATAACGGCCGCTGGACGCCGATATTGGTGTGGCCGGGACCAGTATTTGGAACGGGAATCGATGAGCCCGGCTCACAGAAGAGACGGCGCCGGGTTGCTCAGAGGCCTGCCCCGGCAGTCGACACCTGCCGGGGTGGGGCAATGGCTCAACTGGCGACGGGCAGCGGATCGTCGTCGTGGCGTCGCTCCCATTCAATGCGGGCGACGCGGTGGAAGAGTTCGTGGTCTTCACTACAGAGGCGGGGGATATAGTCGTCGATGACCTGGCCCGATGCGGCCGTGGCCTGCAGCGCCAGGGCGACCAGGGCGCGTTCGCGCACTTCGGTGGTGTCGGCCACGGCCAGCCGCCTGCGAAGGGCGTCAGTGCTCCACCGGTCGGCCCAGTCGGTGACGTCGTCGGCGATCTGTTGGAATCGCTCGTAGTGGTGGACCAGCCGGTGGACGTGGTGGTCGATGCGGGACTGGAGGATCGACGGGTTGCGTTCCTGGTGGTCGATGGTCGTATTCATGGTCTGAGCCCTCAGTGCTGTTTTTGATGTGTGGTTCGGCGAAGTTGCTGACGGCATTTCGACTCACGCTGTGAGCCTCTGATATTATTGTCGCCGAACACGGGCCCATTTTTGCGTCGGGAATGATACGAGTTGTAACGAGGGGGCAAGCGTGGCTCCCTGTGCGGCGCAAGGACGGATGGGGTCGTGGCATTTGTCGATGTCAGTTGCGATGTCGTGTAGCAGACAAAGCTCGCTCACCCCCGATACAAGGTCGAGGGGGGCAAAACCGGCGTCAGAGAAGGCCCCGGTACGTCTTGTGCTACCGGGGAATAAGCGTTGTGAGCTAGCCGTCGGAAAAGGAAGAGACGTCGTCAGAGAAGGCCCCGGTACGTCTTGTGCTACCGGGGAATAAGCCTTGTGAGCTACGGATGCACGTGTGACGGGAAGCAATTCTGATGTGGTCGGTTGGAGGGGCTGAGGTATTATTGATTTTCGCGCCGCCTATCGGCATGATGCGGGATATCTACTAAACAGCGCTAAATTGGTCGGCCTGTCCCGCAATAGAACCGGATTTGAGATGCCGATCTGTAGCGCTGGAAAATACGTGAATGTCTATTGTTGGCTCAGCTCGGGAGAACAAATGGTTGTGCGAAGTCACGTTTCAGATTTTGGAGTGTTAACCGCGGTGGTGGCCACTGCAGCCTCGTTAGGCCTCGGTATTTGGGGATGTGGCGATCCCACCGGTGCCGACTTGCCGGAGGGCAGTGAAGTGCAGTGGGAGCGCGACGGCTTTTACGGAGCCCTGGCGATCGGTCCCGATGGCACGGGCTACAGTCGCCCACTGGCGGCGGAAGAGGTCTTTTCCATCGATCCCGACACCGGCGAGACCGGCTGGAGTTTTACCCCCGATGAATCGGTGGGACAGGAGTTGACCGTCGGTGCCGATGGCACGGTGTATTCCTATTTTGATGATGACTCCATCGTCGCTTTAGACGGCAGCGACGGGAGCGAATTGTGGGTCTCGGACCCTGTCACCGGAGAGCTGGAGACTGATCTTGCCATCGGTGATGGGTACATTGTCGCCGCCTCCGATAACGACGACCTGTACGCCTTTGACCTCGAAGATGGCTCCGAATTGTGGCGGCTCGGCTTTGAGGATGGCCTCGACGATCCCGTCGTGGGATACGACGACCTGGTCCACGTTGCGATTGACGATACGCTCTATGGCGTCGACGCCGGCGGAGATGATGCGGAGGCGGAAGTCGAATGGAGCGCGGAACTCGGTGCCGATGCGGAATACGAGCTGACGATCGGTGCCGACGGCACGGTCTATGTCTTTAACGACGTCAATATCTCGGCGATTGACGGTCAATCCGGCGAGGAACGGTGGACGGAAACAGTCATTGAATCCTCCGATGCTCACTCCCGGATGGTCATCGACGAAGCCGGGATCCTGTATTTTATGGCCGGTGGTTTCCACTCCGGTCACGATCTGGTTGGCGTCGACACAGAAGACGGCCAGGAGACATTTCGCGTCGAGCTCGATATGCGGGTAGAGCACACGTTTACCCCCGCTGTCGCCGATAACGGGATCATCTACGTCGGGACCTGGAAGCGGCTGAGCGAGGATTACGGAACGCTGGTCGCCATCGATACCGATCGCCAACAGGAGGCCTGGCGACTCGATATCGAGGCCGATGTGCGAATGACGCTGGTCGATGACAACGGCGATGTCTGGGCCGGCGGTCCATTTTCGCAGGCCCCCGGAGAACTCGTCCGGGTCAGCACCGAGGCCGACGGTCCCGCCGACGCTCCGTGGACGATGCATCGCGGAAATCCGCAAAAATCGGCGTCTGTCGAGTAAGTAGGCGCTTCGAAGCGCCTTTTTATCGGCCTTGAGGCCGCCAGCCAGGACGTCGATACGTCAATCGATGAGTCCATTTTTTGGCGGACTCTATATCGTGCTTACACTTGGGATTGTCGGCGTCGAGCGATAGACCGGCTTCGGTTTGGAACATCGGTCGGCGCCGATGGACCTCGTTGTTCCACAGGGACGACAGGGGTGCCCCGGTCAGCGAGAGCTGGCCGGGGTTTTTTACTGCGTCCTATTACTACTTGGTCACTTTTCTCCGGCGTCTCGCAGGCTCAGATGCGCGATCTCGGCGTCAATGGCCACTCGACGATGCCTCCGGCATCGTCTGCGGTCCATTTCCTTGACCTCCCGCATCTGCGCTGTGCGAGCCACTCGTGCGAGAAATGACCAAGCAGTGCTAAGAAGCTGATCGAGATAGCGCTATGTTGTCAAACTTTGCTCCCCACCGGCACCAGGCCGGATGGGGCCGCGGTTGTCACGCTGTGTGGTCGGTATGTTGTCAAACTTTGCTCCCCACCGGCACCAGGCCGGATGGGGCCGCGGTTGTCCCGAAGACCCCACCGGTTTTACGCCGGTGGTGAATCAGTTTGATAACTTAGAGCCGGCTGGCGCCGCCGTCGACCCGAAGACCCCACCGGTTTTACGCTGGTGGTGAATCAGTTTGATAACTTAGAGCCGGAGGGCGCCGCGGACCGATAATATCCCTGTTATCGCCGCCGCCAAACCCAATCCCCACTGTTCTGGTAGGAATTAGTTGACCAATTCCTACCAGATCGCTATGAATAATCACTGCGGCCCCATTGTTGTGCCGACAGAACGCACTTATGCATCAAAATGCCGGACACACACCCATTTTGAGGCTCATCAACATTTACCGGGCAACGCGCCCACCACGAGAAGTCAGGAGTCCACCGTGGCCAGTTTCAACGACCTAATCGAACGCGTAAAATCCGAGATCGAGGAGACCGATCCCGAGTCGGTTCGCGATCTCCAGAACAGCGACAGCGACGTTCAGATCATCGATGTCCGAGAACGCGATGAATTCGTCGAGGGACATATCGAGGGCTCGGAGTTCATTCCCCGCGGACTGCTCGATTTGAAAATCGAAAATACGGTGCCCGACAAGGACCGACCAATCGTCCTGTATTGCGCCGCTGGCACCCGTTCGGCGCTGGCAACCAAGACCTTGAGCGAACTGGGCTACAGCAACGTCAAATCGATGGCCGGCGGCTTTACGGCCTGGAAGCAATCCGGTTTTCCGGTTCATATGCCCAAGACGCTGACCCAGGAGCAGCGAAACCGCTACAGCCGACACTTCAAAATCCCGGAAATCGGCGAAAAGGGCCAAAAGAAGCTCCTCGACTCCAAGGTCCTGATGCTCGGCGCCGGTGGCCTGGGAAGTCCGGCCGCCTACTATCTGGCCGCTGCCGGAGTCGGCAAAATCGGGATCATCGACAGCGATGTCGTCGACCGCTCCAATCTCCAGCGCCAGATTTTGCACACCGATGACCGCGTCGGTGAGCCGAAGGTCGACTCCGCCGAAAAGACCATCAAGGCCCTCAATCCGGACGTGGAAGTCGTCAAGTACCAGGAGTGGCTGACCAGCGACAATATCCTCGACATCTTCGAGGGCTGGGACATCGTCGTCGACGGCGGCGACAACTTCCCGACGCGCTACCTCATCAACGACGCCTGCGTAAAACTGGGCATCCCCAACGTCCACGGCTCGGTCTTCCGGTTCGAAGGCCAGGTCACCACCTTTATGGCCGACGAGGGTCCCTGCTACCGCTGCCTGTATCCGGAACCGCCGCCGCCAGAACTGGCCCCCAGTTGCCAGGAAGCCGGCGTCCTCGGCGTCCTCCCCGGCATTATCGGCATGCTACAGGCCATCGAGGTCATTAAAATCGCCGCCGATATCGGCGATCCGCTGGTGGGTCGCCTGCTGAGCTTCGACGGACTCAAAACGGAGTTTCGAGAACTGAAATTGCAGCGCGATCCGGAGTGCGAAGTCTGCGGCGAAGACGCCGAATTCACGGGCTTTATCGACTACGAGATGTTCTGCGACGTCGG
>CAYUPT010000250.1:0-6246 GCA_964446725.1 uncultured Bradymonadales bacterium
CCCCAGTCGAGCCGCAGACTCGCAGAAGCGAGTCATGCTCTGGGGAGGAGCGTTGTGATGTTCCGAAACAGTGTCGCTTCTTTATGCCCGGATCGGTGCCCCGCCGGTGGAGGACAATGACACTGCCAAGATCCAACTCGTTTGACCGTCAAACCACGGACTGCAGTTGTTCGAGCAATGGGTCGTGGATGAGGCCGTTGGATGCGGCGACGCCGGGGTCGTGGATGGAGAAGGGATCGCCGTTGATATCGGTGACCTCACCGCCGGCTTCGGTGACCAGGAGGATGCCGGCGGCAGTATCCCAGGGCTTGAGGCCGTACTCCCAGAAGGCCTCCATGCGTCCGGCGGCGACGTAGGCCAGGTCGAGGGCTGCCGAGCCGAGTCGGCGGATGCCGCGGCAGGTTCGGGTCAACAGGTCGAATTGTTGCATGGTCCAGTCAAAGCTGGGTGTGTCGCCGAGCGGGAATCCGGTGACGAGCATGGAGGTGCTGAGGTCGTCGATGGCGCTGACTTCGATCGGTTCTCCGTTGAGATGGGCGCCGTCGCCGCGAGCGGCGCTGAAGAGTTCGTCGAGATTCGGATCGTAGATGGCGGCGACGTCGGTGCTCCCGGAGCGCTGCATGGCGATGGAGACGCAGTACGTGGGGAGTCCGTGAGAAAAATTCAGTGTTCCGTCGATGGGATCGATAAGCCAGGTGCGCTCGGTGTCGGCGTCGTCGGCCCGCTCGTTGGTGCCGTATTCCTCCCCGGAGATGGCGTCGCCGGGAAAGGCGTCGTTGAGCTTGTCGACGATCAATCGCTCGGTGCTGCGATCGACGTTGGTCACCACGTCATCGGGGGCCTTTAGTGAGATGTCGACCTGTTTGTTGCGCTCGCGCAGGATGTGCTGACCGGCGAGGCGGGCGATTGATTCGGCGCAGCGGCGTTCTCGGGCAAGTTCGGTCATCGGGGCATCCCATCTCGAAAGGGCAGAAGCAAACTCGGTTCAGGTCGGCGGCAGGATGGTCTCGTGGACGGCGATGCGCAAGTCTTTGATGGCATCGTTGTCGCGGGTCGGGTAGACGCGATTGGTCAGTAAGACGCTGATGATGCCGCGGTTTCGCTCGATCCAGATGGAGGTTCCCGTAAAGCCGAGGTGACCGACGGTGTGATCGGGGTCGGCGCCGCGGCCGGCGCTGGAGCGTTCGCCACTGGGGGTATCCCATCCGGCCCGGTGGTGACCGACATCGGAGCCGGCGTCGTCGGACCAGGAAAATCGCAGAGCGTTTCGGGAGACGATGGGCTCGACATCGGTCTCGATTCCGGTGTCGATGGCC
Source organism: uncultured Bradymonadales bacterium (assembly GCA_964446725.1). Classification (GTDB taxonomy): domain Bacteria; phylum Myxococcota_A; class Bradymonadia; order Bradymonadales; family Bradymonadaceae; genus SLJM01. The sequence continues at coordinate 1,317 of CAYUPT010000250.1, forward strand.
AAAAGGTGTTGGCCGAATTGAAGCAGATCGCCGGCGGTACTAAAGACGCCGGCGTGCGTCGAGACGCCGCCGATGACGTTGGTATTGGTATCGTGGACGGTGCCGCGGATGACGCGCTGGCGATGGGGACAGTCCTCGGTGACGACGGCGCCGTCGACCGGCGAGGGGTCTCGCCGGGTTCCGGCATAGCCGGTGTTGTGGAGTCGCAGAGGGGTAAAGATGCGGCGTCTGGCCAGGTCGGCCAGGCCGGCATCGAAGAGCTCCTCGAGGATGCGGGTCAGCAGGATATAGCCGGGGTCGGAGTAGGTGTGTGTGGTGCCCGGGGGGCCGGCGAGTTCCATGGAGGCGATGTGATCGACGACGGCGTTCAGGGCATCGATGGCGCCGCGGGGCGTGGGATCGACGGGATGGTCCTCGAAGAAGGGATGCCAATCCGGCAGCCCGGAGGTGTGGTTTAAGAGTTGCAGCAACGTGGGGACTGGTGCCGAGTGGGCGCGATGTCGGTTCCAGGCCGGCAAAACCTCGTCGATCGGGGTGTACCAGTCGATACGCCGTTCGTCGACGGCCTGCATCGCCAGCGTGGCACCGACCAACGATTTGGTAATACTCGCAATATCGAAGGGGGTCCGAGCGGTGACCGGTTGTGGATTCGGCGCCTCCGGATCGGCGACGCCGAAACTCCCGGAGTACAGCTCCTCATCGACGGTGCCCACGGCAAGTTGAATGGCGGAGGCCGTGGCGGTGTCGCCGATGTCGCCGCGTTGTGGCGACACGTGCTCGTCGAGCAGGGTATTCAGGGCGTCGGCGGATATGTCGATCGAGGAGTCTCCGGTCATCATACCTGTATTATCTCGGGGCGGCGGCGTGGCGGTGAAATCGAAGTTCGCCGCAGTCGGCGTCCAGTGTGGCCAACACGCCGACGGGGAATGCGAAATTGGGGTCGCTGTGGCCGACGGGGGCGCCGGCGACGACGGGGCAGTCAAAATCGGCGGTCAACTCAGCCAGGAAGTCGTCGAATTCATCGGCGTCGACGAAGACGCCGTCACAGTCGGTAAAATCGCCGATGACCAACCCGCCGATGTCGGCATCATCGGCCAGTCTCAGAGCGGTGAGCAGGCGGTCGATGCGGTAGTCTGCTTCGCCGATGTCTTCGACGATGACGATCGCTCCGTCCAGTGAGGGACGAAATGGCGACGATAGCATGGGGACGAGAAGACTCAGATTGCCCCCGAAGACCGGGCCCCGAGCAGTGCCGGGGCGGAGCGTCGTCATGCCGGTCCAGGGCCGGGGGGCGTCGCCGTCGGCAAAGAGTGCATTATGGAGTCGAGCCGCCGATTCGGAGTCATTGTCGTGGTTTCTGAGACTCTTGATGACCGGCCCGTGAACGGTGGCAAGGCCTCCGCAGCCGGCCAGGTACAGATGAAGGGCCGTGATATCGCTAAAGCCGACGAAGAGTCTCGGCTCGGCAACCAGATCCTCGATCGGCAGTTCTTCGAGGATGCGCATGGTTCCGTAGCCGCCGCGGCTGCAGATTATGGCGCGGCAATCGGGATCGCTCCAGGCGTCAACGAAGGCTCGAAGCCGGTGGTTGTCGCTGCCGGCGAGGTAGTCGTAGGGCTGTCGGCGCAAATAGACGTCGTCGTCGACGACGACATCCAGCCCCCAGTCGTCGAGCAGTTGCAGGCCATCGCGCAACAGATCGTCGATGACGGGGCCGGCGGGACTGATAACCCGGACGCGATCGCCGGGTTGCAGCGCCGGAGCGCGCACTGTCGATGGGCTTGTCGATGCCATTGAAGTCATCCCGGTTCACCGGGTTGGTAGCCGATAATGACAGCTCGTCCATCACCGAAGGTGGTGTCGATGGTGACCTGAACGGGAATCAAGTTTTCGTCGCGACTGAGCCAGATACTTCCGGTATGTCGGGCCTCTTCCTGAATCGACAATTCCGGGGGTACCGGATCGACGTCGGAGTCGCCGTCATTGGAGGCCTCTTCGGCTTCGTCGTCGTTGTCGTTGTTGTCTTCGACCTCCAAAATTTCGCGGGAGAACTCGACGCGCCAGGTCTTAAACCAGCCGATCGGGGTCAGAACGTCGACGCGTTCAGCGACCTGGAGGTCGAGGCGACTCAACAGCCATCCGTCGTAGATGAAGTAGCTGAATTCATCGCCGATCGACAGGTCGTCGCTCTGGCGAAATTCGTACAGCCAAGTCAGCATATCGTGGGTGCCATCGGGGATCGCGGACTGGAAGGTCGATTCCCGATCTTCGCGATGGCGCTCGACACTGGCGGTAAAGGACGCGTGGTCGTAGTCGACGTCGTAGCTTCTGAATTGGCCGTTTTCCTCGAATTCTTTTTCGGAGCGAAAGGGGAATGTGGTCTCGGGATTCAAAAAGGTATTGGCCCGGTCCTGAATCGGATACAGGGAGTCGAGAAAACCACGGGAGTGGACGCTGGCGCTCAGTGGAAGGTAAGCGCGCCGGCCCTGGCGGCGGACGTCGCCGGCGCGGATGCCCCCGCGCATGGCCTCCGCGTCGTTGACGCGCACCGAGTAGTACAACTCCTCGCCGGTCCACGGAAAGAGTTCGTCGGAGTCGGAGACATCGACGATATCATCGCCGTCGAGAGGGGCGGCTTCGTCGAGTTGGTCGCCGGCGACCGAGACCTCGCCGACGGCGCTCGATACCGACGGTGTGTCGTCGGCATACAGCGGGGCTGCGACAACGCAGCAAGCGATGACACCGGCCAACAAAGCGCCCGTTCGCGGAGTTGTGATGGAGGAAGTCATAATCGATCCGTGTCCTGGTCGAGGGTCCCTGTCATAATGTAGACGAGGGGCGGAAAAATTTCTTCAATTTTGTTGTGGCAATACTCGCCGCGTGGCACAACTGACAGCCGGGCGCAGGTGTCGACTCCGCAAGTGTGGTCGACGGCGACGTCGGTGTCCAACCAAGAAGATGGCAACGAATCGAGTAATGTGCAGTTGTGATCGCGGTGGTCTTTGAATGGGCGACGGCATCCATCGCTTCGATGGTACCTCCAGAGGCGGTGGGAGAACGGGGTGATATCGCCGGTCCCACCGAAGATCGAAGTGGCCACCAGCAGGTCGAGATAGCGGCGTCGGTTGGCGCGGGGTTGTGGCTGTGGTATCGGGCTTCGATGCTCTCTGTTTGGTCGGTGCCCTAAAAACCTTTGGCACCGGTGTTCAACGGCGGGTATTCGTTGGTCGGATTGGAGCCATTTCGCCGCATTGCGCGTTGCAATTGGGGCGAAGCGTTTTTGGCGCACGGGACAATGCTGATGGAGAACGAGAATTCATCGTTTCGACCGGGACATTTCACCCAGTTGGTCACTCATCTCGACGGGTTTAGCGAACGTCGACGCGACGAGCTGGCGGCGTTGTACGAAGCCCCCGGTTCGGAGGCTGCGGAACTGGCCGAATTCTGGATTCAAAACCCAGATCGGGTCGTCGAGGTCATCGGCGATGAATTGGATTCCAGCCTGGAGTGGCGCATCGTCGAGGAGGGGGCCGTGGAGCACGATCTGAGGGTCGGGCTCGACTGGGCGCCGGCGCGGGGTCGCCAGAAGGTGTCGAGACTGGGATTGATGGAGCCGGCGCTGGATCACACCGGCCACTACTACGGGGTGATGCCCGGTGGACTGGCTGCGATATTGGCGCCGCGCGTAAGGGGCGATCGCGGAAGTCTACTGCTGCTTTTAGGGCGTCAGTCCGACGATGAAGTCAGCGAATTGGCGGAGCAATGGGATATCGATGATCGGGGCTCGAAGGTCGAAGTGATCTTGCGGATCTGCGATCACTTCGAGCGCGAGGAGATGATCGACGACATTCTGGGCCGGCTTCCGGACCCGGATTGGATCGGCGATGCGCTGATGATTCTGGAGCTCGGTGGAATCAGCCACTGGCGGGCGGTCTACGGATACGATCTGGAGGACAATCTGGGCGGCGCCGACAATGTGGTGCCGTTGATGCGCGACAATGAGCGTCGAACGCAGCGCCAGATCGCCGAGACTCTGATGGAACTGGGCGTCTTATTTCGACTGGAGGGCGAGGGCGATCAGGAGCCGATGATCGCCGTGCCCGAGGCGCTGTGGCCGGGGCTTTGGAAGCTGGGGCGTCGATGGCTGATGGACTGGAACCAGCGCTCGGTCAAAGCGCTTCGAGAGCGGGGAACGACGCCGGAGGCCGACGCCGTGGGGCCGGGCCTTCAGCCGATGCTCAAGTGGTGGCTGTGCGAAGCCGAAGATCAGCGCCTTCGGTGGGACCACGACGGGGAGACGACGACGCTGACCGACGATAGCTGCCAGCGTCTCGACTCGGTCTACAGCGGCGATGTCGACGTGGAATGGAATGACCTGTGGCATCTGGGCAAGGAGTTGCAGATTGTGGTCGATGGCTCCGACGGCGTCGTCGAGGCGGGACCGGAAGCCGAGGGGCTGCTCGACGAACGGCGATCGACGTTTGTCCGTCAGGTGCTGCTGGAGTGGTGCGTCGGATATGCGGGGCGGGGCGCCGACACACGACTGGTGGAGGCCATTGGACTGGACGAGACGTGGCGGTCGAGGGCGGTGGGGCTGCTTCGACGCCGCGCAGAACCGGTTCCGGTGTGGATGCACGAAGAGGGCGTCGACGCGGAGTCGACCGGCGGCGGTTGGCGTCGCCACAGCGGGACGGGCCAGGATGAGATGGTCGTGTTTGAGGCGGGGCTGGTCATGACCTTCGTGGTGATGATGAAGGTCCTGTGGCTCGCTTTGCTCAGCGTCCTCGACGGATCACGCCAGCTTCCGATCGAAGGGCTGGTGCGGTTGATGCAAAACGCCGCCGGATTGTCGATGTTCGGTCAACTGCGACTGGTGCTCGAAGAGCAGCCGGCGCCGGTGTATCTGCCGTTTCAACGGGCCAGTCTTTTG
>CAYUPT010000251.1:0-3907 GCA_964446725.1 uncultured Bradymonadales bacterium
CTCACCACCGCCTCAAGGCCGGTGGGGTCGTCCTTCCAGCCTCCAATCGCAAACTCCAACGCCCCGATATTCTTGCGCTGCAGCCGAACCTATCACGACAGAGCTCGAGTTGTCGGGTCGCCCCCGATATTCTTGCGCTACAGCCGAACCCCGACGCCAATAAAGGCCCCGATATGCCTTGTGCTATCGGGGAATACGCCTTGTCAGCTATAACCGCCGAACCCCGACGCCAATAAAGGCCCCGATATGCCTTGTGCTATCGGGGAACAAGCCTTGTGAGCTACCCCCGTCTCCCCCAGATTGATGTTGTGGCGGGCCTGCCCCGCCACACCTTCTGGCCACAACCAACCGCCTCCTGCCCGATTGCCAGACGATGTCCGACAACGCCTACAACTTCGAGAGCCTCTTGCTTCGGCGCGGTCCGGGAGTCGTCGCTGGCGGCCTCGAATTGGACGATCTCTGTCCGGGAATCAACATCGTCTACGGCGCCAACGCCTCCGGCAAGACCACGCTTTCCCGGGCCCTTCACACCGCTCTGTGGCCCGATGCTCCGGCGCTCGCCGATGCCGAATTGGAGGCGGTGCTCCATCGCGGCGAAGACCGGTGGCTTCTGCGATTTGAGCGCGGACGCGCCCAGGTGTTGCAAAACGGCGCGAAGGCCGACGATGGTCCCCGGGTCCCGCCGGCCCACGCCCGGGACCGCTACTACCTGAGCCTCCACGACTTGCTGGCCGCCGACGGCGACGCCTTCGCCCGGCGGATCGCCCGGGAATCGGCCGGCGGCTACGACATCGACGCCGCAGGCGACGAACTCGACTACTCCGTCGGATCGCTTCGCCGCGTACGGGCGACCCGACAGGTCACCGACGCCCGCACCAGGTGGCGCAACGCCCGCCGAGATCAGCGCGACATCCACGACGATTCGCGGCAGGTCGATGAGCTTCGGCAAAAACTGGAGGACGCCCGACAGGCCGAATCTCGACTGGAGGCCATCGAACTGGCCCTCGAGGTCCGGCAGGCGATCGACACCCGCGATCGACTGCGCGACGAACTCGACAATTTTGCCGACGCCGTCACCGAAATTAACGGCAACGAAATCGAGGTCCTCGACGGATTGTGTGAACGGCGCGACGAGGCGAAAAAAGAGCGCGACGACGCCCAGAGTACCATCGACGCATGTCGCGACGCCCTCGACGAAAACCCGCTTTCCGACGGCGGCATCGACACCGGCCTGCTGACCACCGCCGGCGACTACATCGAACAACTCCGCGAGTTGCGACGTCGAAAATCGGACATCGAGCGCGATCTTCGGGATGCACAGCGGCGCCGGGACAACATATTGCGCCGCATCTCCGGCAGTATCGATCCCGAAAACCCACCGGACGTCGACGGTGGTGATATCGAGGAATTAACGAAACTCGCCGGCGAATTGAGCGACGTCGACGCCGACCTCGACGCCTACGACACCCTGGAATCGCTGCTGTCCACAGATGCTGGCGGCGAAGATTTGGACGACCTCAAGTCCGGTATCGAGTTGCTCCGGCGCTGGCTTACGAGCGCCGGTGACGACAGCGATACCGTACGCGACTCCGAACCCCCGACATTCAGTCGAGCGATCGCCGCCGCCAGCGCCATCGCCGTCTTCGCCATCGCCGCAGGCCTGGCGGCGACCATCCACCTGCTGTGGCTGCTACTGGTCGCCATCGCCCTGGCGCTCGGCTGGCTGTGGTGGTCGCTTCGAGACGACAGCAGCCGGGAAAATGGGCGCTCATCACCCCGCTCGGTTTACCGACGCGATTTCGCAAAGCTCGGCATTGGGGAGCCCTCGGAGTGGAGCGATTCCGGCGTCCGAGAGCACCTCGGCAGCCTCCTCGATCGATGGGCCGACCGCGTCATCGACCGCAACAAAGAGCAGCTCTGGGCGAGCCGAACGACGGAGTACCGGGACCTCCAAGAGCGACGACAGCGACTGGAAAGGCGGCGCCAATCGATGGGCGCGCAGCTCGGACTCAACCTGAGGGATATCCCGTCGAGAACGGCGTGGTTCGTCTCTCAGATCGCGCGCTGGCAACAGGCCACCGACCAATGCCAGGGATTGGCCGAACAACTGGAGACGCTCGCTCAACAGCGCCGCGACACCCTCCAGCGCTTCAATACGCTGCTCGACGGCGCAGGACTGAAACCGGCCGGCGATACCGCCGCCGCTGCCGGGCGCCTGGAGACCCTCCAGACGGCGCACGACGAATACAGACAACATCGCCAACAGCTGACGTCCGCCGAGCAAACCCGCAGCTCCGCCACGCGCCGCCTCGAGAAGGTCGACGGCGAAATCGACGCCCTATTCCACCGTCTCGACATCGAAGACCGCAACCGAAACCGGCTTCACCGACTCTGCAAAAAGAAACCGGAATTCGACGACATCCACGCCGAATTTACCGCCGCCCGGCGACGGGTCGAAGAACGAAGCTCAACACTCGAGCGCCACTCCGACGACTCGGAAGACCTGCTCGGCCGCGACGCCGATTCTCTCCAACACGAGATGCAACAAGTCTCGGAACGAGCCCGTCGGCGAGACGATGTACTCGAAAAGCTCAAACGCCTGGAGGCTCGCATCGAGGCCGCCAAAGATTCATCGGACGTGGAGTCGCGCTGGGGAGAGTACGAAACGGCGCGCCGTCAGCTCGACCGACGACGCCGACGCGACTATCGGCGAGCCATCGGTGAGGTGTTGGTCGACACACTGCGCGAAGAGACCCGCGATTCCAGCCGTCCCGATGTCTTTCACCGGGCCCGCACATTGCTCGGCAATATCACTCGCGGCCAGTATCGACTGGAATTCGAAAAATCCGACTCGGGCCCCACCTTTCAGGCCTTTGACACCACTCGACAGCGACTCTTTTCGCTCGATGAACTCTCCAGCGGCACCCGGGTGCAACTGCTGATCGCCGTTCGCGTCGCCTTTGTCGAGTACCGCGAAGAGGGACCGAAGGTTCCGCTGATCTTCGACGAAGTGCTGGCCAATAGCGATGACAACCGGGCCCGGGCGATCATCGACGCCGTCGAAAGTATCGCCGCCGACGGGCGCCAGATTTTCTATTTTACGGCGCAGCGAGACGAAGTGCGAAAATGGAAGCGCTTCGTCGATGACCGGCGACTGCAGTGCCGGCTCATCGACCTCGACGGCGACCACACCAGTGCTCCGGACGGGCCCGGCCTGGACGCCGATATCGTCCCCATCGATGCCGATCGCCTCGCCGAGCCCGGCGACTCCAGTCATGCCGACTACGGCCGAACACTGAACGTCGCCGACGGAGTCTCTTTGAGCACCCCGGTCGGCGCCGTCCATCTGTGGGTGCTCGTCGAAGACCTCGATGCCTTGCACCGAATGCTTGAGCTCGGCATTTCGACCTGGGGACAGCTTCAGCATCTCGCGGAAGCCAACGGGCTGGACGCCCTGGATCTGTCGAGCGATCAATTCCGGCGCATCAGGGCCCGCGCCGACGCCGTCGACACCGTACTGACGGCCCGGCGCGTAGGCCGCGGACGCCCCGTCGATCGCCGGGCCCTCGTCGATTCCGGCGCCGTCAGCGATACCTTTATCGACCGCGTCGCCGACGTCTGCGACGACGTCGACGGCGACGCACAACAGCTCATCGCCGCCCTCGACGACGGTCGGGTCAAGCGCTTTCGATCCGAAAAAACCCGCGAATTGGAAGACTTTTTGATCGCCGAAGGTTTCCTCGACGATGACGCCCCACTCGACAGTGAAGCGATCTGGACGCGCGTCATCGCCTCCTCCGGCGACGCCCTTCGCGACGGACTCATCGATCGCGAACAACTGCGAGCGCTGATGGAGCGCATCGACACTGCAAACTGAAGGGAGCGCCGGTGGTCTCACCGGCATTAC
>CAYUPT010000251.1:4007-6220 GCA_964446725.1 uncultured Bradymonadales bacterium
GGAGCGCATCGACACTGCAAACTGAAGGGAGCGCCGGTGGTCTCACCGGCATTACCCCTCCGGCGTCATTGGAGTTCGTGCGCAACGTCAGCGGGTGTGAGCACATATTGTACAATTCGGCGCCTTATGCGTCACCGCCAATGACGGTCGCCTCGAACCCGGCATTCTCGATAATTTCGACGATCGCCGACTCGTCGAGCACATCGGCGTCGTAGTCGACATCGGCCCGCCCGTCACCGAAATCGACATCGCCGGTCTCAATCCCCTCGGCCTCGTCGAATGCATCTTCGATGGAGGCCGCACAACTGACACAGGTCATCCCCTCGACATCGAGACTGACGGAGGCCGTCTGGGCAACCGCCGCCTCCTCGGATTCGTTGACAGCGTCGGGACTACTCTCGTCACAACCAATGGTCAGACCGATGACGGAACATGCGAAAAACGAAATGAAGATCACTGCCACAGTGTTGGTGTTCATGGTGATACCGGGGAGTTGGGACAACAATCGCGCCGATCGAACTCTGCGCGGCCTGCTTCCACTCCACTATAAGACGCTCCCCCGCCGAGACCAGCGATTTCTCGCGGGCACCATTGACCTTTTGGCATAAAAACACCAACACTGACCTACAGTTCTGGACATGGCGGTTCCCGCTCACGAAACTACGTTCACAGGAGTATCCCACTATGAAGCATCTACTGATCGCACTACTCGGCGCTGGACTTCTCTTTTCGTTCGGATGTGACGAGCCGGCCGAAGAGCCGGAGGTCGACGAGGCCGAAATGGAAGTCGATGAGGCCGACGACGATGATGACGAGATGGCCCACGACGACGAAGCTCATCACGATGAGATGGATCACGACCACGAAGGCCATGACCACGAAGACGACGCCCCAGAAGTCGTCAAGGCCGAAGATGGTGTCGTCGAAATTACGGCCACTGCCAACAGCTTTGAACCGTCGGCCATCGAGGCTCCGGCCGGCGAATCTCTGGAGCTTCAATTTACCAGAAACACCGAAGACGGGTGCATGACGGAAGTCGTCTTCCCCGAGATGGAGCGCGAAGAAGAACTTCCCTACGGCGAAACCGTCACCGTCGAGCTCACGCCTGAAGAAGGCCAGGTCATCGACTTTGAATGCGGCATGGGCATGGGTCAGAGCACGGTGACCGGCACCTGATTGCCCCCTTCCCGACGGTTCGACACATCGACCCGCGATGGCTTCTAACAAGCCGTCGTGGGTCGTCGTTATTTGGGACCCCGCTCTCTACTTCATGTAGCGATGGCCGTGGCGCCCGATTCGGGCGACCGTCGACGCCTGGGGGCCTTCGCGTCCCATCGACGCCTCAAATCGAACCTCCTCGCCGATCTCGAGATCGTGGAAGCGGTCGTTGACCACGCTATTTTCGTGAAAATAGATCTCGCGGCCATCGGCGGCGCGCAAAAAGCCGTAGCCGTCGTCCGGAAATTTTCGAAGCACCACCGCATGGGGGGGACGACTTCGGGGTTGGCGCTGGCGTTGCTGGCGCCCCACATAGGACTTCAGCTGGCTATCCATGGCCGAAAATGCACTGCGGATCGCGCCGTACGGGTCGTATTCCTCCTCCGGGAAGTCGCGGTCTCGCGATACGACGAGTTCATCGCCGGGGACGCTGACCTCGATGCGAACTCGATGCCCCACCGCCTCGGCATTGCCGCTTCGATGGGGGGCCTCGACGGCGATCCGACAGGCGATGATGTCTCGGTTATAGCGCGAAAGTCGATCGACTCGCTTGCGGATCAGCTCTTCCATCGACGCCGTGGGTTCTACGTTTTTGAAGGCAATCTCCAAGGGAATGCGCATCGTCTGGACCTCGTCAAAAACTGCGTGAAATCGCGAACAACACGGGGACCGACCGGATGCGTTCCCCAGCACAGGTCGGCACCACCGTAAAATAAACCTAAACACCGGCGGTGGGATGGCGTGACAATTCGCGTCGCCTGCGACGATGGCCGATCTTCTGGACTTGGTCATCCATCGGCGATGCTGTAAAAATATGCACCTGTATTGTCTGGACACATCCCGCTTATCGGCTCGATGGCTCCGCACGCCGGCACCCGCCCTGGGGGCGGCGGGGCATGCGACGGCTGTCGAGCATTCTCTGTGAGGTACAACGGTGAAGGCCACGACCGCTCCGACCCCTGGAATCGACCTGCCAATGGCTCTGCTGGCGGCCT
>CAYUPT010000252.1:0-4981 GCA_964446725.1 uncultured Bradymonadales bacterium
CGGGGATGAGGGGCTTGCCCCCTTGGGAGTTTACGGTGGCCAAGGCAAGACACGTACTGGCAGCCGGGGCCTTCTTCCAACTCGTGGCAATCAGCGGTGTTCTTTTATATCTCCTGACCGACGAGATCGGGTATCATTTGTACTTCGCCGGGCCTAAACGGTCTGTAAAATAACGGAAAGAAACGTCTCGGCGGTGCCACATTTCAGTTAATTTTCGTCCCGTTTAGTTTATTGGCCATGCTCCTGGTTCGACTGGACCTGGAAACTGGGACAAGAGTGGCAACGGGCGATTAGACCGGAAAGGCCGAAGAGTGTTGCGACTGACGGAGTGGTACGTCGGTCGCGGAGCAACCGTAGTTAACGTCATAAGCTCATGGATAGGGGGAATTCGTTTGGTGACCGTCGCCGGGAGTTTAACTTTTTGGGAGCGCTCGCCATCGATGGTGGCGCCAAAGTCAGTGTGCGGGACGTACTTCGAATTATTCGAACGGTTCGCTGTCCCGCTTTCGAAAGCGTGAGGAGGTACGACCATGGCAAACCATGAACACCCGACCGGCGAGACGGAAATTCACAAACAGACCAATGTCAGTAACCCAACCCGTAAGAGAGAAGGAGAGAGCTCGACGCACCAGGCACCGGCGAGCTGGGCGAGTCGAATGTCCTGGGGCGCCGTAGTTGCGGGAACGCTCGTCGCTCTTACCGTCATGGCCGTGCTCAATATTCTGGGCTTTGCCGTCGGAGCTGTCGCGCTGGATATGGGCGCTGAAGCCGGCTTCGGCATCGGTGCCGGCATCTGGTGGACGGTCAGTGCCCTCATCGGCTTATTTATCGGTGGGTGGACGGCCGGCCACTTCTCGGCGGCTGATATTCGCAGTGACGGTTTGATGCATGGCGTTGTGACGTGGTCGCTCTTTGTGATCGTCAGTTTTCTGGCGGTTACGACCACCATCGGGCAGGTCCTCGGTGGTGCATTCGGCGTCATCGGTCAGAACTTGACGTCGGCACTGGTGGCGCTCCAGCCCCAGGAGACACTGGAGGCGACGCTGGCCGCCCAGGGCATGAGCCCGGAAGCGATCGCCGAGATGGAGACCACCTTGGCCGCTGCCGGCGATCAGGCGACCGAGGCATTGGCTATCGGTACCGGGTGGGCCTTCGTGGCGCTGTTGCTCGGCGTCCTGGTCTGTGCCCTCGGCGGTAGTTTCGGAGTGATTGAGCCCGGTGAGCGCGGTAAAGAGCGTTCAGAGCGCTTCGGCAGCCGACTCCGTCCGCAGCGCACCTGATAGCCTGGCATACGTCGCCATATCGCGCTCTACAAAAACGGCGCGTTGACAACCCTACGCCGGCGGTCCTGAAGGGGGGCCGCCGGCGCGTTTATTTCTACCTTTTCCGATTTTTTACGCAAAATCACCGTCTGTCGTCTCGATAACAGTAGTGAGCGGGGTCAGCCCGCTTGATGCGACTACTAACTCGAACCTCAGCGACGAGACGAGTGATGAACTATAGATACTGCAAAATTCGATCGATTCTGGCGGCAGCGATGATGGCTGCGATCCTCTCAGCATGTGGATTTATGGCCACCGATGCACCGGCAATGGCCGCCGGCGATTCCTCCGATGAACCTGGAGGTGCGGAGTTAACACAGGAACGACCCGAAGTGACTGGCGATGATTTCGATGTCAGCGTCCATCCCTTCGAAGTGGAGGCGGAATCGACGGCGGAGTCGACGACAGAAGACGAGGCGAGTTGTCCACAGCTATGCGTGAAGGTCTTGTGGTGTCAGGACGGAGCCGGTCACCTGGAGCTGGCGGACTGTCTCGATTCCTGTGAGTCCGGAGAAACGATTGTCGACGATGCGGTCCACCAGTGCGTCGATGGCGCCGAGGCCTGTGATGAGACTCGCCAGTGTTCTCGAGAAATCGGCGAGTGCAACGACATTTGCAACGTATTTAGCGAATGCCTCGGATTCCAGGAGCGCCAACACTGCACCCGGTGGTGTTCAGGCCAGGCCTGGGGCGGTCGCGTCGATGCAAATAGCTATGACTGTCTCATCGAGGAATCCGTTGGTGGATGCCCCAATGTTGAGTTCTGCGGATTGAATCCTCCACAGCGTTGACCCCGGGTTTGCGGTTCCCCGGTTCCCGGTGCAGGGAACCGGGGATTGACCGATGTGCTGCGGCGCCTAAGGTGGGGCCGCTTCGCCTTCGAATACTCCATTTGCACCCGAGGACGTATCGTGAGATTTCGGAATCCCGATGAAAAGAAGATGAACGCGCTTCGCCTGGTGCCGGTATTTCTTCTGGTTGTCGCCACATTTTTTACAGGTCATCAGACCTATCTGTATTTGACCGGCGGTGAGGCCGACACGTTCCTGATCTTTTTGGGGGCAGCCGTCATGATCTACGCGTCGGTTCGCTCTATCTTTGCAATGCGTCGGGTCTTTATCTGGGAGCACGAAGAGGGCGGAGAAGACCGCGAAAATGAGCCACTGCGAGAACGGGATTCAGAAAACGAGATCTCATCGGATCAACGCCAGTAGGGCTTTACTATTACACCGACATGCCCCGTATGGCGTCCTGGAGGTCTTCTCGAAGTGGTTCCATTCGCTCCCACAGTGTTGGACCATCTCCCAGTGGATGGCGCAATTCACTTCCCACTCCCGGAGCCAAAATGAGCGAGGTGTCGACGGCTCGAACGATGCCTGCCTGCTCCAGAACCGTCTGGAAGTCACCGTCCGTACCGGCCCGTTGTTCGTCCTGTTGTGGCGTATTCTCGAGATGAGGCACGGTCTCGACGGGAACCAATTGCAGTGAGGTCGCCAACCGGGCCAGTGCTTGAAGTGGGGAGCCCAACTCGCGATTTCGATGCCACAGCCGTAATCCGTACATATCGGCGGTCAGCGTCGTCGCGGATTTGCCGGACGGCGACGGAGAGGTCATTAATGTGATGAGCATTGCCAGATAGGGATTGCATCCGATCAGAAGACGCCGCAAGTCCGGTCCCTGGCGGCGGGCTACGCTGCGCGTCGACGGATTGACCGGAATGGACCCGAACCATTGTGATGAGCCTTCGCCCGCCGAGTAATTGGCGCGATCCCAGGAATCGTTGTCCAGCGTTGAGATATCGCCGGTTGCAAACGCGACGACCTGACACGGAAAGCCGATGTGGATCGAACGCGAACCGCCGAAACGCCGCGCTGCGTAGGCCGTCAAAAAGCTCTGACCCTGGAAGTCGAATGGCGAATGCGAGCGTCTGGCGGGCCGGCCGCTCGACCAATCCAGTTGACCTGGATTATAGGCCCAGCGAAGCATGGAACTCAGGGCGCTGGCTCGGCGCTCGATGGTCGCCTCCGACAGCGTAGTCAGCCCGTCGATTGCCCGTCGGCACGCGCGGTGAGTGGCCTGGGGGTCGGATTCGTCGGCGAATTGTTCGCGTTTGAGCCGTTGCACCGTCTGGATCAGCGGGCGGGCAAAGAGGGCGTTGGCAAATAGCCGTCCGCGCGCCGGGACGCTGTCGACGAAGGCCCGTCCCTTGGACGTCAATTCGGGGCTTCCATCGCCAGCTGGCACGATCCAGCGCAGCCAACGACCGAAGTCCGTATAGTAGCGGACTGTTCGTTCGTTGACATCGAGCAGATCCGACAGGGACGTTAAGGAGTGTTGCTGGCTGCCCAGTGCCTCCATCAGCGAAACGAATAGGGAGATGTTATTGGCCTGGGGAACGTCGCTGATCGACTCCGTCAGATCGAGCTGTATGTGATCGTTGCGGCCCATAGGTCTCAGTGTAGGTGAATGCGTTCCATGGATCGATGGTCTCCATAACAGCGAATAACGCCGGCCGTTCATTCCCGGTGGTGGCCTCGATATCGGCGATCCTATACCGGCCAGGTGCACTGTGTTATATTCCCGGTCCGACACATTCGGATCAATTGGTGAATAGAAGATTTTTCAGGAGGACGACGTGGTAGAGCGACGACTTGTACGATGGACTGCAGGACTCTGTGGCGCCGGAATCTTGGTGGCGTCGGCGATGGGATGTACGTCGATGGAAGATCGCATCGAGAATGTTGTCGAACACGAGGTCCAGCAATGTCGCCTGGCCGATGGTGATTTTTACACCGTCGAGACCCAGACCGGGAGTGAATACGAGGTTCTCGCCGAGTTGTGCGAACTCGAGATGTCGGAAGTCGAAATGAGTAATGATTGGACCGGTACCATCAGCACCGGTCCGGTTCGATGGACTGCATCTGAAGACCAAGACAAGCGGACCGTCTTTATCACGGGAGCAGCCTGGCATTCCCTCAATGACGCACTAAGTGCTGCCGAAAGTGATGATGCAGAGACGTTGCGCGAGGCCGATGAGTCCTTTGAAGAGGCCATCGACGAGTACGGAGACAGCGCCTGGGTGCGCCACCAGCGTCTGGAGAATCTGCTCGAGCTGCGGGCTGCCGAGCGCGCCAGCACAGACGACGAGGTCCTGGGCGACGAAGTTCGAGATTACTTCGAGGAGTTCGTTCAATGGGCCGATGAGCAGGACGACGCCGCCGTCGAAGCACGGGCCCGCGTCGCCGTCGCCGGTCATCTGCATGACTACATCGATCGCCAGGAAGCCAGTGTGGAACAACTGGGCTCCGGCGATCGCAGAAGGGAGCGCCAGATCGAACACGCCGAGGACGACGGTGATACCGAACGCGTCGAGATGCTGCGCGAGGAATTCGAGCAGGAACTCGAGGAGCGGCCCGAGCGCCGTCGAAGCTTGCAGCAGCGCATCCAGACTGCCCATCAAGACGGCTGCGAATTCAGTGATGAACTCAGTACCGATGGTATCGAGTCACGAGAGCTCAGCGATCGGATCTCATCGACAACTGGTAGTTTTGACTGTGATTACGAAGTCGACGACGACCTGAGCGATACCGGCGAATAACGGCCTTTCCGGGGGGAGGGGCTGTGTGGAGCGGTGTTGGCCGGGTGGACGGTCAGCGCGG
>CAYUPT010000252.1:5081-6211 GCA_964446725.1 uncultured Bradymonadales bacterium
CGGGGGGAGGGGCTGTGTGGAGCGGTGTTGGCCGGGTGGACGGTCAGCGCGGCTCCAGAAATTCGGAGAGCGTTTCGTGAAAATCAGTGGGGCAGTCTTCCATCGGACAGTGCCCGCAATTTTCGAAGACCTCAAGCGTTGCGTCCGGGATCGTATCTTCCAGCTCGTAGGCTCCGGGGAGCGGGAGGAGGTGATCGTCATCGCCCCAGATCAGCAGCGTGCTCAGGTCGATGCCGGCGGCGTCGGTGACATCGCCGGTCTGTGAGACGAGATCGGAGCCCAGTCCCAGCATGTAGCGTATTCGCTGAACCTGGCGGATGGGATCGAGATAGTCGCTGACCTCTCGTTCACTCATCCTGGAACGACGCCACTGAACCGGTTCGTACAAGCGCATTCCCGCCCGGCTGACACCGAGTCGCGCCAATCGCGCAGGTACTTTTCCGAGGACTCCACTGATCCAATCGGGGACCCCGATTTTGAGTCCCGGGCTGACCAGGGTGAGGCTCGACAGCGACGAAAACCGCTGTGAATCCAGTGCCGCCAGATATGAGACCGTCGCTCCCAGCGAGTGGCCGACGAGATGAACTGACTCATCCTCCAGCGTGTCGAAAAAGCCCTCCAGCCAATACAGAAGACTATCGAGGGTGGGTTCAATCTGATCGCTCTCGAAGGTCCGGTCGCGACCGTGGCCGGGCAAATCGGGGGCGACAACCCGGAAATTCTGGGCGCTGGATTCCAGCACACAGCGAAAGGCCATCGAATGGGCCATGATTCCGTGGAGGAATACGACGCAGTCGTCGCCGTCGCCGGCCTCGACCCAGTGAAACGGCTTCTCCTCAAAGGGCGAAGGCCGATACACGGAACGGACCGGTAGACGGCGCGAATATTCGGAATGGGAAAATAACACGGCCACTACTTCTCGCTTGGTGACGTCGACAACCGAAGACCGAACTTCCTGCTGGGAGATACCTCCTGTAACATTACAATGTTAGTTCAAAACTCCGCTTGAGGCAAAACAAGTTCCGCAGCGTACGACCTGCGCGATGCGCTGTGGGGACCGAGTACTGCTGTCAAAGTTAAACGCCATCCGAATTTCCGAAAATACCGCTGGGACCGGCTCTGGGGTCGGT
>CAYUPT010000253.1:0-6194 GCA_964446725.1 uncultured Bradymonadales bacterium
CGCGCCGTATCGGCAGCCGGGGCCAAGGCCGCCGGACTGCCGATCGTTGTCTCGAATCCTTTCGTTTTGCGCCGATATATCCCCGGGCTCCACCCGGGGCGATGAATGTACGTCGCTCCCTTCGGTCGCGCCGTATCGGCAGCCGGGGCCAAGGCCGCCGGACTGCCGATCGTTGTCTCGACTGGGGTTTGCCGCGAACCCCTCATCCTTGCATTTCGTTACGCTTGAGTCATACTGTTTAGTAGTGCTTTTATCGCTGCATATCTGCCGATGTCTGTCGAGGGTTGTCATGGATGTATCAAAGTTCAACGGTTCGGCGCTATTTAAGGCGCTGGCTATCGCAGCGGCCGTTTCGATGCTCTTTGGCTGCCGGTTCTTTGAGGATCCGGACGTCGTCGAGACCGACTCCGGCGTTCAGGTCCAGCGCACCCAGCTCGGTCAGGGGCCTCCCGGTAATGCCGGCCCGCCCGGGTCATCGAGTCACTTTGTCAGCGTCGACATGGTCGCCACCGACGACGATGGCAACGCCGTCAGTTGTGACGACGCCGATATTGAGGCCGACATCGAGGTCTCCTACGACGGGCCGGGCCAGGGTTTTGACCCGGTTGATGAGACGACGGTCCGCTCTTTTTGCGGCGAGCAAGTGGAAGCCGATGTGGCGATTGTCGTCGACAACAGCGGATCGCTCGAATCGTTTGTCGACGAGGCGTCGAATGCCGCCCAGGAGCTGGCCCACCAGGTCATCGACGACGGCGGTCGCGTCTCGCTGGTCCGCGTCAGCTCCCATGCCGAGGCGATGACGGGATTGATCGACGACAAGGATGAGGTCGACGACGTCCTTGATGGACTCTTCGTCAACGACGGGTGGACCGCGCTGTACGACGGCATCCGCATCGGCAACCAGACACTGGCCGGAGAGTTGGCGTCCATCGACGATGACTACGACGATCTCGACGACTTTTGCTCATCGCAAAATCCGTTTTACGTCGTCGCCCTCACCGACGGTCAGGACAATAATTCGATGGAGCAGGAAATGGCGACGCCCGACGGCGACGGCATCGACACTGACCTCGAAGACCTCTTCGAGCTCAACATCGGCGGTGTCGACACGCCGGTCTACACCGTCGGTGTCGGCGTCGACGTCGATCACGCGGCTCTGAGTCAATTGGCCGACGAGACCGGCGGCAAGCACTTTCAGGCCTCGACGGACGCCGCAATTTCGCAGGCTCTGACCTCGATCGCCGACTACCCGGCGGCGACCCACCGCTTGTGCGCTGAAACCAGCAACAGCCCCCAGCAGGGCGGCGGACCCAGCCAGCAGGGATGCGGCGTCTCCTGGACGCAGGTCAACTACGGCGACGGACCGCAAAGCGACGTCTTTTCGGGCTCCGACACTCAGCAAACCCAGGCCCCCTGCCCCCACAGCCCGCCATCGGGCCGCTCGGTGGGCCTGCTCTTCAAGTTGTCTCACCCGTCTGTCGACGCCGGCGTCGCCGCCGATCTGGCCGAAAATGCAGTTCAGTGGGCCGCCGACGATACCGACCCCGAGGTGTTGATTGTCCGCGACAACAGCCACAACGACCACTTCGATGACGACCCCGTCTACATCGAGGGCCTGCTCGACGACGCCGGCATCGACGCCACATTTATCGACGAGCCGGATAGCGGCGTCAGCCCCGGAACGCTCAGCAACTACGACGTCGTCTGGTTTTCCAATCCCGACGAGCCGATGAGCGATAAATCGAGTCTGTTGTCGATGCTCAAATTTATCGGCGACGGCGGCGGTGTCGTCCTCTCCGGCGACGATATGACGGCCTCCAAGTATCACTCCTTTTCGATGGATAATCTGCTGCACGTCGACCACGAGTCGAATGGAACCTACACCTGTGGCGACTACATCTACGGCGACACCGGCCAGGAGTTTACCGTCGATATTCCCGACAGCGACCACCCGGTGTTAAACGGAATTGCCCCGCAGAGCTTTGACTACGGCTACAACATCGACCTGTCGACGCCCCTCGATCGCGGCGAAGAGGTCCTGGCGCAGGCCAGCTACAGCGACGGCGAGGGCTGCTCGACCGAAACTCCGGCGATCATCGCCTTTTCCGGACAGTGAACTTCGCCGACGGATGGCCATCAGCCCCGATGGCCATCCGTCTCAGTCCTCGAGGGTAAAGAACCGAGTCCAGATCCGACCGCCGTCCTCCAGTTCCAGACGGACGTCGTGGCGACCGGTCTCCCAGTCGCTGCCGATGGGAATGGCGACGCGAACCGGGCCGTAGAGACTTCGGCCCTCGGGCCCCGGAAACGTCGCCATTTGCCGATAACTCTCCAGCTCGAATTGGCGGGTGGGAACCGTGATCTGTTCGATATCCCCGCTGGCCCGTCCCCCGGGCTGGCCTCCATCGACGACGGCGCGAAGCCGGGCTGTCGGCGACTCCAGATAAGCGACGACGTTGATGTAGCGCTGCTCGTCGGGATCGGATGTGGCCTCCACGACCATCGACTCCGACTCCCGCAGTGAGTAGACGCGGCGAATCCGCCACAGCCCGGGCGCCTGGCCGGCTTCCGGAATGCAATCGGTCCACCACTGCTCGGTGGCGCTCATGTCCACAGCCTGGCCCTCGTCGTCGACGATCCGAACCTCCATCGTCTGAGCCTCCGATCCGACGGGCACCGAGCGCTGTCCGACCGCCGATAATAGCCGCTGACGCCGGACGACCTCACCGTTACTTACCACCTCCAGCGTATGGCCCGCGGCCTGTGAATCGAGGCGGTATTCGACGTCGACCTCCGATCCCGAAGGCGCCCGGCACTCCAGGGGTTGTCCGCGCTGCAATTCGGCGCGCCACGATCCATCCCACTTGCTGCGCGCCCGGCGGCGCGTCGCGGCATCGACATCGCTCAGCGCCTCCAGGAGTCGATTGCCCAGTCGCGCCTGTCGAGGACGCACCACCGTGGCATCCAACCGTTCCCGGCGCTGACTGGCGATTTCAGCAGAACTCGTATCCTCGCCTCCCCAGACGTCTTCGGCGAGACGGCGCGAGTCGCCGTCGAATTGTCGAAACAACTGCTGGCCGCGCGGCGTCGACCACTGCGGTATCCAGCGCACCTGAGCCTCGACTTTGTGGCGGCGTCCCTCGCCGATAAGTTGCTCTGTATTGGCGGGCCCGATCGACAGCCACGACCGATCATCGACCGGTGCATAGCGCCACCGAAAGCCCGGCGGAAACCGGTCGTAGGGCTCGATCCAGTCCCCGCCCTCGCTGTGCTCCAGTAGAAGTACCGCCGCCGACACCCAGGCCTGTTCTCCGTCGTCGACCCACAGCTCCAGCGATTCCGCCCCCGGCGGTATCCAGAATCGATGGGTCCGCACATCGCTGACGGCATCGCCGGCGACGGCCTCCGAATCGCCGCCGCCCTCCAGGTCCCGATCGCCATCGGCCCACACCGGAAGAAGCACCGACTCAAATGGCGACGCCTCGCCGTCGAGGGGCAGACTTCCCCCCATATCAGTGCCACGGAAGCGATAGTGCAGCCGCCGGGGTTGGTCTCCCTCGGACACCGGCCGATGGCGCACCGACAGCCGCAGCGCGTCTCCGCTGTAGACATCGCTGCGCCGCAGTTGGTAGCGGATCGGCTCGCGGGCCTGGGAACGGACCTGCCAGGCATCAAAGCGGCGCCGGTCGCTGCCGACCTGATAGCGCTCATCGCCGCGCCGGACGATGGGCGGATTGCCGGCGACGGCCTCCGGCCTGTCGACGCGGCTGATGATCGACACGTGGCCTCCATCATCGACACTGCGGACCCGTATCGATGCCGCCATGCCATCGTCGATGTCGACGACCATTTGCCGGCCGCTGTCGCTCCCGCCTTCGCCGTCGACACCATCGGGGCGATCGACGGGCTCCAGCACCCGGCGCTGTTGGCGCATATCGACAGACCACGACGCATCGTCGGATTGCTCTTCGGTCAGCGCGGTGTCGATGCCGATCCGGCGCGGGCTATCGCCCATTATGGAGACCTCAAAGCGCGCCGGCCCCTCCAGCGAATAGGCCAGTGCGCGGCCCGGTCGCAATTGCTCGCCGGGCCGCACAGTATCGCGATCGCTGCGCCGAAAATCCGTATTGTACAGGCTTCGGTGCTGCACATCCTCGGTGGTCGTCTGGCGCCTCCATCCGCGCTGAAGCATGGCGTCCAATTCGCCGGCCGTCGGCCCCGTCCACTCCACCAGACGAGCGCGCTCGCCAAACGTCTCCGCCCGCCGGTCCGACAGCGTATGGGTCTGCCATCCCCGGGTCGTCTCCGGGCGCTCGAACTCGCTGAAGGCGACGATATTGACCTCTGCTCCAGCGGCGATAGGCACCGGGCCATCGTCGCCGGCCTCCAGCTTTTGCGGTTGCTCGTCGGCGGGAATCATCTCCACTCGCACCGTCCGTCCCGCCGCCCGCAGGTCGCCGATATCGACATCGACCAGCCGCAGGTCGGCGGGCTCTCCCGATGTCGCCGCCCCCAGCGGGTAATAGCTGCCTCGCTGTTGCCACGCCCCGTCGTCGCCGACCTGTCGCGACGTCCGGGTCACCTTCCAGATATCGCGGGTATCCACCGTCTGGCCATCGTCGAGGACCCGAAGCCGCAACCCGTAGATAAAGCGCTGCTCCGGATCGTAATCGTCGGGATCGATGGTCTCCGAAAGATGCAGAAAACTCAAAATTCGAAACCGCCCCGTCCCCTCCATGGTCCGAAACGTCGGTCCCTGGCCGGGAGCCGCCACATACGTCAGGTAGCGCTGGTCGAATTCCTCGGGCTCCAGCATCGCCTCCTCGCTGGAGTAAATCGAGTGGTACAGGGCCCCGACCAGCGCGGCGAGGACCACGGCGGCGACGGCAATGCGAGTGATAAGGCGGCCGATCATCGTCGACCTCCGGCGTCGAGTTGCAATCGAAAGGTCGGTGCCGTCATCAGCGACGTCTCGGCGGGGCGGCGACCGGAATCGAGGTGCAATGTGGCGTCGGACGCCGTCTGCTGGAGTCGCAGCCCGACGGCCCGGCGCCGGTCGTCACCGTCGGCGGCGGCCACGAGCCACACCTGGTCTCGCGCATCGTCGATGACCACCACCGGCGCGACACCTTCGGCGCGCAGCTCATCGATGATCACCGCCAGATCGACGGGGTTTTCGGTTCTCGCAAAATGGCGAGCCCCGTCGATATGGGCCTCCATGCGCTCCACCAGATTCCCGTCGAAGGCCCTGTCATCGGCGCCGGCCACCTGCCGTGCGACCTGCAGCACCGGACCGGATTCCGTGGGCCAATCGTATCGCTGCACCAGCCGGCGCATCGACTCCGCATCGGGCCTCGAAAGAAGCGCATTTCGAAACGGCGCACTCAGCCACATGCGGACGAATCCGTCGTCGGCGACCTGGCGAAAATAGGCCGCCGTGCGGTCTTCGATGCCTCGAAGTGCGGCGTATTCCAGTTGGCCGTCGTCAAAATCGGTGGACATGCCCCGCGTCGAAAAGAACCGTTCCACGGCTTCGATATCGGCGCCGCGCCGCACTCCCCACAGGGCCGTATCCTGACTGAAGACGGCGTCGTAACCCATCGCGCGCTCCGATGAAACGCCGCGCATCTGCACGGCCAGCGGCTGCTCTTGCTGCATCCCCTCGACGATCGCGCGCCGCGCCGCCCCCGGAAACGACGGCTCCACAAGCGGTTCGGCAATGACCAACTCGCCCTCCTGTCGGCTCCGAAAGGAACTTCCGATAAGCAGCGCCCGCGCATCCAGGTCGCGGGCTGTCAACGCCGCCATCCGCCAGGTTCCGGTCTCCTCGAGCGGCCGCGGCACCTCGATGACAAGTGGCGACGATCCCCCGCAGCGCATCACCAATAGCCCCAGGCCTCGAAGGGGTCGTTCGCGCTCGGCAATGATGTGCCAACAGGCCCGCGGATACTCGGTATGCACCGTCGCAACCTCCAACTGCCAGGACTCGGCAATTCGCTCCACCATCGCCATCTGGCGGCGCTGCGAAAATCGCGGCCTTGGGTGTCCTGCGAGGTGATCCAGGCGCGTCACCAGGCCCTCCGACAGCGCTTCCAGCTCCGCCGGTTCCAGCGGGTTGCCCAGTTCGCGAAGGTGGGTGGCAATGCGCCGGTCTGCGCCCACCAGGTAGTCCTCGAGGGCCACCTGCAGCGTCG
>CAYUPT010000254.1:0-6186 GCA_964446725.1 uncultured Bradymonadales bacterium
ATCCCGCTGGTCGCCATCGGGTTATTCGTCGCCGGTTTCACCACCGGTTGTGGTGACGACGAACCGGAAATGATTCAGACCACCCCCGAGCAAAAGAGCGACCGCGGTGAAAACTGCACGGCCCGCAACGACTGCGTCGAGGGATTGGCCTGCGTCAACAACACCTGCGTGCAGCACGAATACAATATCTCACCGGAGGCCAGCCACTGCGAGCTGATTCAATGTGAGTCCGACGACGAGTGTTGTACCATCGACCTCAGTGACGACGAATGCGACGACCTTGAAGACGACTGCAACGCCGGCAACTTCGGTGCCTGTAACCAGTACGAAGACGAATGTGTCTGCGATCTGGAGTGCCAGGATAGTCAATGCATCCAGCTCGATGAAACCGAAGACTGCGTCGACGACTTCGACTGCGCCTTCGGCGAGACCTGCGCCAATGGTGAATGCGTCCAGTGTGAATCCGACGGCGACTGCGACGGCGACGATCAATGCGTCTCCGGTGTCTGTGAGCCGACCTGCAAAGTCGACTCCAACTGCCCGCTATTCCACGAATGCAACAGCGGCGAATGCGTGGAAACTGGCTGCACCACCGACCGCGAGTGCATCCACTACACCGACAATCACCGCGCCGAATGCCACGATGAGACCGGTTCCTGCAGCCTTCCCTGCGATACGGATTCCGACTGCAACCAGGGCTCCTTCGGTCAATTCGAGGTCTGCGACAACGGTATCTGCGTCTTCATCGGATGTGAGTCCGACCAGGAGTGCCGCACGGCGCTTCAGCTCGAAGGCACCGACAACTACGAGCGCGCTGAGTGCGTCGACAATTGATTAACTCATGACGTTCCATCCGGGGGGCAAATAAAAAAGGACCGATGACATCGATGATGTCACCGGCCCTTTTTTTCTTCGCCGAGGCATCGGCGGGAAAATTCCAGACGTACTATTCCGCCTGTTTGATCGACAATCCAATGCGACCGCGGTCGGCATCGACCGACAAGATCACGACCTCCACGCGATCTCCGACACTGACCTCGTTGTAGGGACTGTCGACGAAGCGGTCCGCCAGTTCACTGATGTGGACCAGACCGTCCTGTTTGACGCCAATATCGACGAAGGCCCCGAAATCGACCACGTTGCGCACCGTGCCCTCGAGCTGCATCCCCTCCCGAAGATCGTCCATGGTCAGCACATCGCTTCGAAGCTCCGGCGGGTCCAACTCATCTCGCGGATCGCGTCCCGGCTGCTCGAGGGCTTCTCGAATATCGGCCAGTGTCAGTGAACCGACATCGTGGTCGTCGGCCAGCGCCGACAATCGCCCCGCCTCGTCGAGTTGACGCAACTGCTGGGCGATGGAGTCATCGCCGATCTCGGCATTGAGTCGGTCCAGAATCGAGCGCGCAAGCGAGTAATTTTCAGGGTGGATCCCCGTATTATCCAGCGGCTCATCGCCGTCGCGGATCCGCAAAAATCCGGCGCATTGCTCGAAGGTCTTGCGCCCCAGCCCACGGACATCCTTGAGTTCTTTGCGCGATTCGAAGGAGCCGTGCTCCTGGCGATGCCCCACAATACGCCGGGCCAGCGTGGGCCCGACTCCCGCCACTTCGCTCAGCAGTGAGTCCGACGCCGAATTGAGATCGACACCCACGGAGTTGACGACGTCCTCGACGACGGCCTCCAGCGACTCCCGGAGTTCGACCTGGTTGACGTCGTGTTGATACATCCCGACGCCGATGCTCTTGGGATCGATCTTGACGAGTTCCGCCAGCGGATCTTGTAGACGTCTCGCAATCGAGACTGCACCGCGCATACTGACGTCGAGGTCCGGAAACTCCCGTCTCGCGATGTCGGAGGCACTGTACACACTGGCTCCCGCCTCATCGATCACGGCGTATTGTACGCCGTCGGTATCCGCCAGTGCATCGGCGACGACGTCTTCGGTCTCCCGACTGCCGGTGCCGTTTCCGATGGCCACCAGATCGGCGTCGTGGTCGTTGACAAATTGAGCCACGATATCGCTGGCCTCCGACTTGCGATTGTCGTGGATATAGCACTGTCCGGTATCGATGAGTTGACCGGTCGGTCCGATGACGACAATTTTACAGCCCGTGCGAAGACCGGGGTCGATGCCGACGATGACATTTTCGGGCATCGGTGGCTGCAACAGCAAATTCTCGAGGTTGACGGCGAATACACCGATGGCGTGGTCATCGGCCTCGTCTTCTAGTTGGCCCCGGACATCGCGCTCAATCGCCGGATGCAACAGTCGACTAAAGCCGTCTTCAATGGCCTCCCGGTAGTACCGGGTGCCCGGTCCGTTGTCGTCGATGCACTGTCGGCAAATCCAGCGAATGTGCTTTTCTTCGTCGACCTCGATGCCCGCCGACAACTCCTTTTCCTGTTCCCCGCGGCGAATGGCCAACACCTGGTGGGGTTTGGCGCGCTGGACGGGAATCGAAAATTCGGTGTAGGTCTCGAAGTTCGGATCGCCGTCGGCTCCGCGCCGCTTTTTGCAGACTAACCGCCCGTCGCGCTGTGCGTGATCTCGGAGATGATCGCGAATTTCAGCGGTATCCGACATCTCTTCGGCGAGAATATCTTTGGCGCCACCGATCACTTCGTCGATGCTCGAAAACTCCTCACAGCGGTAATCACCGGCGATATCCCGGGGATCGCCACCATCTTCGATGCGGCGAGCGACCGGCTCCAGACCGGCTTCCATCGCCTTACGCCCCCGTGTCAGCCGGCGCGGTCGGTACGGGGCGTAGAGATCTTCGAGGCGCGACCGGGAGTCGGCGCCTTCGATCTCGCGGCGAAGTTCATCGTCTAATTCGCCCTGTTCGTCGATGGACTCCAGTATCGTCTGTCGACGGTCTTCGAGTTGCCGAATTGCTTTGGCTTCTCGCCGCACATCCCGGATCTGGACTTCGTCGAGGTCCTGGGTCTGCTCTTTTCGATACCGGGCGATAAACGGCACCGTATTGCCATCATCGAGTAACTCCAGCGTCTTCTCGACCTGTCGTGGTCGAAGGTCCAGCGATTGGGCGATTCGGCGTTCCATCGTAGTCTACCTAGTTGAAATCAGTCGCAATTTATAGACGTTGTCATCGGGCCGTCGGCAACCCGGCGATCGGCTCACGCCGACAGTACTTCTACACCGATATCTTCCAGTAACGGGCGGGGCTCGAAGAGATCTGCGGGCCCGACAAACCCCGATTGAATCGGTTCTTCTTCGATCATCCGCTGTGCGGCTTCCGAGACCAGCCGGGCTGTGGTCCGATACGGGTCTCGTCCGCGCAATGTGACGTGGGCTCGCGATGTCTTTGGATCGAAGCAGACGACGAGAAAATCCTGACTGTCCCCGGCGGCATCATCGGGGTCGCCACTCGTCTTTTCGACGACTCGGTCGGCGATCGGCTGCAATAGCTTCATCAACCCCGGCACCAGTCCCACCAGCGGCGCCGCCAGATGGGCCATTCCGCCGGTGGCAATCACGCAGGTCTCGACGCGAGACACTCCACCGCGACGGGGAACGGTAATCGCCTCTCCGCCCGGTACCCAGGCTCCCTTCTGGTGACTTCCGTCGGGAAAGGGGACATCAAAGAGGCGGTATCCGGTTCGTTTCTGTATATGCTGGCCGTTGCGATAGGTAAAACCGCCGTTGCCCAGGGTTCGGACCAGTGACTTCTTGGTGCCGTGGCTCATCTTGAAATCTCGCACCGCGTAGGCGACCACAATTCTGGAAGCCGCGGCAGCCAGAGCGATCTCCGCCGCCAGATCGCCGAGTGCAAATTCAAATGCACAGGCCGGCATCAGGGTCACCGATCGGCGCCGGGCATCGGCGTCACACTGCGCCGCAACCCAGCGAATATGCTCCTGTTCGCCCGATGTATCGAGGTAGTGCGTCGCCGTTCGAAGCGCCGACTGCACCACCGGCTTTCCGCATTCTGCAAAGGGTCCGGCGCAGTTGACGACCACATCCACACCGGCAAAGACGGCGTCGAGCCGCCCCGATTCACCGATTTCGACAACGGCGACTTCCGGGGCGTTGTGACCGTCACGTTGGAGTCGATCTCGCTGGTTCTGCAGCTTTTTTTCGTTACGGCCCGCAATCACCAGTCGATGGTTCGTCGAGGCCAGTTCCCGGGCGATCAGTTGCCCCGTAAACCCGGTTGCTCCGTAGATTGCAATCGCTGTGCTCGACATCGACTCGCCTCCCGGTATGGGGCATGTATTGATTCACACCATGACGCGGCGTGGCCACAATTCAGCGGTGTCGTCGTCGCGTGTCTGCGTACATTCCAATACGGCCAGAAGCCGTTGCTCTTCGTCGTGTCCGGCGACAAATTCCTCTTGCTCAAAACGGCCGCTGACCCAGATCGGATTGCCATTCCGAAGCCGCTTGCGCTTTCGCTCCTCCACTGCGTAACACTGCAGATGGTCCACCATCCGAAGTGGACTCTCGACCATCGACCAGAAATTGTCGCCGTCGAGCTCCTCAAGTGGCACCGCGTCATCCAGTGTCATCGGGCCCACGCGCCGCCGTCGAATGGCTGTGGTATGACCCACCGTATCGAGCTCAATACTCAGATCCCGCGCCAGCGACCGGACATAGGTGCCGCTTCCGCAATCGACGCGAAGTTGTACACGAGGCGGACTCCAGTCCAGTAACTCCAGGTCATTGATCTGAATCGGTCGCGCCTCCAATTCCACCTCTTCTCCAGCGCGCGCCAGCTCATGGGCTCGGTCACCATCGACCTTGATCGCCGAATAGACCGGCGGGACCTGCTCGATCTCACCGATAAACGTTGCCAATGCCTCCTCGACGTCGCCGCGTTCGATATGGTCGAAGGCCCTTCGCTCGACCACTTCCCCTTCCACATCATGGGTTTCCGTGGCCTCGCCGAGGCGGATCGTAAAATCGTAGACTTTCCGGTCCAGATCGGAGTAGGGCAAGAGCTTTGTGCAGCGCCCCAGAACCACGACCAGCACCCCTGTGGCCTCCGGGTCCAGTGTTCCAGCATGCCCCACTTTTCTCATATCCGCCAGCTGACGGATCTTACGAATGACGTCGAAACTGCTCATTCCCGCCGGTTTATCGACGACAGCGAGCCCCTGTTTTGGACGATCCACAGCCGTTATTCCTCCAACAATCGAAACGCTTCAGCGAAACCACCGAAGGCCCGGTTACTGGCTTCGGTCGCCGTCGAGCAACTCAATAAGTGTCTTTGACAGTTGCTCTTCGATCTCCTCTGGAGAGGCCTCGATGACGCAACCGGCGGCGTTGAAATGGCCACCTCCACCGAATTGCTCGGCGAGTGCCGAGACATCGACATTGCCCCGCGATCGAAACGAAATTCGCCAGCGCCCTTCACCCTGTTCTCGCAATTGCGTCGCTACCTCTACCCCGCGTATCGAACGGGCGTAATTGATAAATCCATCGGTCAGATCCTCGTCGGCGCCGACGTCTTCGACCATATCGCGCTCGACGCGCAAAAACGCCAGTCGTCCGCCGGCCGACACCGTCAGTGTCTCCAACACTTTCCGCAACAGATCGAGGCGCTTTCGCGGCTGGTTTTCATAGATGCGACTGGTCATCTCCCAGGGCTCGACGCCTCGCTCCACCAGCTCTCCGGCCATTCGAAATGCCGTTCGACTGGTATTGGAGTATCGGAAACTCCCGGTGTCGGTCATCAGACAGCAATAGAGATTCTCGGCGACTGGAAGCGACAATTCTCCGAAGCGAAATGCGAGCCGAAATAGCACCTCCCCGGTCGCCGCCGCCTCCACATCGCGGACGTAGAGATCGGCAAATTCGCGGTCCCACGTCTTGTGGTGATCGACGACGGCAATCTCGGTTCCCCACCCCTGGGCTGGAAAATCATCGCCCACCCGAGACGGTTCTGCACAATCGAGAACGATGGTCACATCGATATCGTCGACGCCGTCCAATTCCGTTCGCCAGCGCTCGACGCCGGGTAAGAAATCAAAATTATAGGGGACAGGATCGCTGTTGTAGACGAATACGTCCTTTCCCTGCTCATCGAGCAGTAGCGCCGTGGCAAGCGTCGACCCGACGGCGTCACCATCGGGCGACTCGTGGGCCACGACGACAAAACGCTGGTTGCCTCCGATGAGTTCAACCAACTCATCGAGCGCGGTCCTCAACTCGGGAGCGGCCTC
>CAYUPT010000255.1:0-6179 GCA_964446725.1 uncultured Bradymonadales bacterium
GAGACTGCTCGATAAACTCGAAGATCCGCGATTTACGACGGAACTGGCGATTTTCAATCTGGAGTTCAATCTCGATCCGTTGACCTACGGCGGGGATTGTCTCGGCGAGATGGAGGATTCGATTACGGAGCTCGTCGGGCGCGCTCAGGACGTCGCCCGCAGCGAAGACGGCCACGTGACGCTGACCGGGATTTTGCCGACGCTCCAGAAATCGGACCTCGGTCTCGACAGCATGACGCCGATTCCGCGCTACCGGGCGCTCAACGATGCGCTGACCCGACTTCGGGGAAGCGACTATGAGTTTTATATCAAAGGCGCCGACGAGTTTCGCGCCAAACACGAATCGGTGATGCTGGAGGCCGCCAATACGTCGTTCCAGGTCCACTTTCAGGTCGGTCCCAATGAGTTTGCGCGCCTCTACAACATCGCCCAGGCGGTGACGGCGCCGGTGATGGCCGTCGCCTGCAACAGCCCGTTACTCTTCGGTAAGCGCCTGTGGCACGAAACCCGGATTGGGCTTCTGGAACAGTCCATTGATACCCGTCCGACCCGAGAGCACATGCGCGAGAATAATCCGCGTGTGACCTATGGCAACGACTGGATTGACGACTCGGTTTTGGAGATCTTCAAAGAGGATATCGCCCGATTCCGGCTGCTGTTTGCCACCGAGATCGAAGAGGACCCATTTGAAGTCATCGAAAACGGCGGGATTCCGTCGCTGGAGGCGCTTTGCCTGCACAACGGAACCATCTACCGGTGGAATCGACCGTGCTACGGTATCATGAACGGCAAGCCGCACCTCCGGATTGAAAACCGGGTGCTGCCGGCGGGACCGACGCCGGCCGACGAAGTGGCCAATGCGGCGTTCTGGTTCGGCCTGTTGGCCGGGATCGACAATACCTACGACGATATCCGCGACCACATGGACTTCGATCAGGCCAAGAATAACTTCTTTGCCGCAGCGCGCCACGGTCTCGACGCACCGATGACCTGGATCGACGGCGACAGCGGCACGGCCCGCGAGTTGATCTCCGGCAAGCTCCTCGATGTGGCCCGCGAAGGCCTGGAGGACGGCGAGATCGCCGCTGACGACATCGACCGCTACCTGGGCATCATCGAAGAGCGCGTAAAGCAGCGCAAAACGGGTTCGATCTGGTTGCTCGACTCGTTCAACGACCTCAGCGACAATCTGCCGACAAGTGAAAAATTGAGCGCTCTGACCTCGGCGGCCGTCAACCGCCAGCAAGAGGGCGAGCCGATCCACACCTGGGAGCCGGCCTCCGGCGATGAGCGCACCGAGTGGCGCGACAACTACCTGCGCGTCGAGCAATATATGCAGACCGATCTGATCACGGTCAACGAAGACGAACTCATCGACTTGGTGGCCAGCGTCATGGACTGGCAGCACCTGCGCCACGTGCCCGTCGAGGACAACGAGCATCGACTGGTGGGCCTGGTGACCCGACGGACGATGATGCGCATGCTGGCCAGCGGGAAGTTTCGCGAAGACGAACCGGTTCCGGTGTCGTCGATTATGCGAGAAGACGTGATCACCGTCAGCCCCGATACCCGTTCGCTGGAGGCGATCCGACTGATGCGCAAAGAGCAGGTCTCCTGTCTACCCGTCGTCCAGGAGGGCGACAAATTGGTGGGGATCATCACCGACCGGGACTTCATGGATATCGCCCGCGATCTTCTCGAAGAGCGGCTCGAGGGCAACAAGCGCCGGCCACTCGATGACCACGGGCTGCCCGAAGGCGCCGAGGAGGTGCTGGCTAAAGAGGGAGGAATCGCCAACGCTCCCACATCGGACGAGGTAAAAACCGGCGATTCCGTCGCCGAGTGATAGTCGTGTAAAAGAGGGCCGATGAGCTAGGCGGGTCGCCCCCGGATTGGGGCGGCCCGCTCTTTTTTATTGGTTGGAGTCGGAGGTCGGCGAAGGGAGGTCAACGACCGAACGCCGGCCTCGGCATTCCTCGTCGTTAGCGAGGGGACCGAGCGCCGGCGTCAGGCTGTGCTATCTCGTGGGCCTGTTCAGGCCTGGCTGACCGAAGTGCCCTGTTGAAGCTGGATTTTCGATTCTTCGGCGATATCGTCGATGGCCTCCGCGGCGCGGTCGCCGGCGTCTTCGGCGCGATTGCGAAGTTCGGCCATCCGCATCGCCATTTCACGATGGAGCTCGTCGGCTCGCTGGGTGGCGTCGCTGGCCAGGCGCTCCACTTTTTCGTGGGCTCCACGCCGGACATCGTCCACAGAGCTGCGCAGTTGTTCGACGCGATCTTCGACGTCGTGGCTCATCTCCTCGATACGGGTGGCGATGTCGCGACCCAGAACGTCGGCTCGATCGGAGGCCTGCTGGCGGACCAATTGGGCCCGCTTTTTGACCTCCGAGACGCGTTCGTCGAAATCACTGCGAGCCTGCTGGGCGGCGAGTCGGAGTCGTTTGGCCGGGTGCGGCCGGTCTTCGACGACGTGTTCCGGCGGTTCGCGAAGGTCCGAGACCAGCCCCACTTTGCTCATTCCCCACAGAATGTAGTAGGTCATGTCGATTTCCCACCAGTAAAAGCCCTGACGCGTCGAGGCCTGGTAGTGATGGTGGTTGTTGTGCCATCCCTCGCCGAAGGTCAAAAGCGCCAGCAGGAGACTGTTGCGGCTGTCATCGTCGGTCTCGTAGCGGCGCGAGCCGTAGACATGGGCCAGCGAATTGATGGTGAATGTCGAATGCCACAGCAGCACGGTGCTCCAGACGAACCCGACGATAAGGCCCGCCCAGCCCATCCACAAAAAGCAGCCCAGGGCGACGACAAGGCCCGGTACGTGATGAAATCGATTCAGAAAGCGAAGTTCCGGATACTGGGCCAGGTCTTTGACTTTCGACATATCGGTGTCGGCCCACTTTGGGTCGAGGATCCAGCCGATATGGGCCCAGAAAAAGCCGTCCTGTTCCGGAGAGTGGACGTCCTCCGGTTCATCGGAGTGCTTGTGGTGGTGGCGGTGGTGGGCGGCCCACCAAAGCACACCGCGCTGCATCGAGGTCTGAGACAAAAAGGCCATGACAAATTGCATGACCCGACCCATCTTGTAGGTGCGGTGTGAGAAATAGCGGTGGTAGCCGGCGGTAATGGCAAACATGCGAAGTGCCCACAGGCCAAAGCACAGGGCTACGGCCTCCCAGGGCACGCCGGTCCAGATGGCGGCCAGCGCCAGCAGGTGGAAGGCTGCGAGGCCGATGGCGTAAAACGACCAGCTCTTGGATGTGGTCACGGATTGGGCGTCGGAAGACGTACTTTCTGCGGCCATGTTGTTTCTCTGGAGGGTGTAAGCAGGGGCCGGTCGTCGGGACCGGCGCACACAATTATTCTCGAATGGATCGACGGTTTCGATCAGTCAGTGTCTAGCAGTTGAGTCATCGGCTGCCATCACACCGTTGATATTGGCGATGGTCGAGGATTTGTCCAGTGGTTTGGGACAAATTTCTCCGGATTCACGACCGAAGATCAGATGTCGTCGGGCCGCGTGAAGGGAAATAACGCGGTGCGTTCGCGCAGTATTTCACCGGCGATGCTAATGGCGATCTCCTCGGGAGTATTGCTGGTCATCTGGAGGCCGATCGGGGCGTAAAAGCCGTCGATGGCGGCGTCGTCGATGCCCAATTCGCGAAGATCGCTTCTGATGCGGGCCAATTTGGCGTCGGCGCCCATGACGCCGATATACGGATAGGGGCCGTCGGCGACGCCGTACAGGCCGCGGACGTCGTCGGGCTGGTTGGCCGTCATGACGACGACGTGGGTCCAGGCCGGATAATCGATGTGCCCGGCGGCGTCGGCGTAGTCGTCGACGGTGATTTTGTGGGTGGCGTGGTCGTTTTGCTCAAAGGTAAAGACGTCGGGGCGGTTTTCGACGACGGTGACCGCATAGCCCAACTGGTCCATGACCCGCGACAGCGCAAGGCCACAGTGGCCGCCGCCGATGATGGCGATCCGCTTCCAGTTGAGCAATTCAATGGAGTAGCTCCAGGGCTCGTCGCGCTCAAATTGATAGGGGGCCTCGATTTCGTCGGGCACCGAATCTCGCAGCTCCAGTCCCGACGACGAGATAACGACACGGCCGGCGCGGTCATCGTCGAGGCGCTCGACGATGTCGGCGACAATGTCGCGGTGGCGCTGCGGTTGTAGCAGGTGGTAGACGTTGGTCTGATTGCCGGCGCAAAACAGGCCCGACGGCTTGCTCTGTTGGTCGTCAGGCGCATTTCTTCGGTGGTACAGCCGCTGGTGTCGCGGCGGGAACTCGCCGTCTTCGTGGGCCTCTTCGGCGAGCTCCAACACCTCGGCTTCCATGATGCCGCCGCCGATGGTGCCCTCGGTGGTCCCGTCGGCGCAGACCGCCAGCGAGGCGCCGGTGGTCCCCGGCGAGTGCTGGGTGTGATGGGCGACGTGGGCGACGAAGACGTCGTCGCCGTTGTTCAGGCGCTGTAGCGCGAATTTCCACATCGTTATTCTCCGGCAAGCGCCACTTCTGATTCCGGCGATTCCTCGTCGGGCACTGGGGCGTCGAGCATCTCGTCGAGGCGCGACTGGTGCAGTTGGAGCAGGACTTTTTCGGGGGTCAGCGGGGCGTGGAAGGGAAAGTCGGCGTCGGCGTCAAAGGCCCGCATGGCATCGCGAATCGCGAAGTAGGCGCCGATTCCGTACATCAGCGGCGGCTCGCCGACGGCCTTCGAGCCGTAGGGACCCTCCGGATTTTCGTCTTCGATCCACTCCACGTCGAGCTCGTCGGGCATGAAATAGCCGTCCGGTGTCTTGTAGGTCGACAGGGCGCTGGAGAGCAATTCGCCGTCGTCGCCGTAGGCCAATTCCTCGAGGGTCAT
This sequence comes from uncultured Bradymonadales bacterium, assembly GCA_964446725.1. Taxonomy (GTDB): domain Bacteria; phylum Myxococcota_A; class Bradymonadia; order Bradymonadales; family Bradymonadaceae; genus SLJM01. The sequence continues at coordinate 4,868 of CAYUPT010000255.1, forward strand.
CCAGCCGATGCCCTGGGCGAGTCCACCCTCGATCTGACCGATGTCGACCAATTTGTTGACCGTTCGCCCCAGGTCGTGGGCCAGCCGGGCGGCTTCGATGTCGTAGGTTCCGCGCAGGGTGTCGACGGTGACCTCGAAAAAGGCGGCGCCGTAGACGTGATAGGCAAAGGGTCGGCCCTCCTCGTCGTCTTTGTCGAACCAGATATTGGGTGTGGCGTAGAAGGCCTGTGCCGACAATGAGATCCGCGACAGATAGGCTTGTTCGACGACCCGCTCCCAGTCCCAGTCCGTCTCCTTTCCGCGGTACAGCACCTGTTCGTCGTCAAACGCGATATTCTCGTCGTCCTGAATGCCCATTTCGCGAGCGATCATCTCTCGGAATCTGCCGAGCAATTCTTCGGCGGCCAGAATCGTGGCGCCGCCGTTTAAGTCGGTGGTCGCACTGGCGGCGCTGGGCGACATATTGGCGATGCGCGTGGTGTTGGTAGTCTCGACCTTGATGCGATCGGTGGAGATGCCCAGAGCCCGGGCGGCGATGTTGATGAGCTTGGAGTTGACGCCTTGACCCATTTCGACGCCGCCGGTCGACAGGCTGACGCTGCCGTCGGTGTACACGTGCAGAAGTGCCGAGGCCTGGTTCAAGAAGGTGCCCGTAAAGGAGATCCCAAAGCAGACCGGCATGGCGGCGACGCCCTTCTTTTTGGCGTCGTGTTCGTCATTAAATGCCCGGGCATCGGCGCGCATCTCGTCGAGGTCAAAGGCCTCGTCGGCTCGGTCCCAGGTCTTTTGGGCTCGGCAGCGTTCGGCGCGCTGTCCATAGGGAAACGACTGGCCCTCGTCGAGGAGGTTGTTGCGCTGGATCTCCTCGCGGGAGATGCCCAGTTCTTCGGCGGCATCGGTCAACGCACTTTCGATGGCGAACATGCCCTGCGGTCCACCGAAGCCGCGAAAGGCGGTATTGGGCGGGATATTGGTCTGGCAGGAGGCGGCATAGGCCCGCACATTGGGAATGTAGTAGGCGTTCGTGGAGTGAAAGAGGGTGCGTTCCAACACGGCGAGCGACAGGTCGGTCTTGGCGCCTGCATTCTGGTAGTGGCGCACCTCGTAGGCGACGATATTGCCGTCGTCGTCGAGCCCCATTTTGTAGTCGGCGCTGTAGGGGTGGCGTTTGCCGGTCATTTTCATGTCGTCGACGCGGTGGAGCACCAGTTGGACCGGAGCGTCGAGCAATTCGCTGGCCAGCGCCGACATGCAGGCCCAGTGGGTGGCCTGGTCCTCTTTTCCGCCAAACGCTCCGCCGAGCCGGATGACG
>CAYUPT010000256.1:0-4859 GCA_964446725.1 uncultured Bradymonadales bacterium
GCCTGACGGGCCGATTCGATCATCTCCGCGGCGCGTTCTTCATCGCGCCAGTCCTTCTGAATTTGCTCATCGAGACTGTGAAGCGGATCGAAGTACAAAAAGTGCTCGCCCGGTTTGACCGACGGCGCCGTATAAATGCTGACCCCGGTCTCCTGATCGTAGTGCTCGTGGGAGTGAACACCGCGCTTTCCGCCGCCGCCGGGAGCATCGACGACAAATGTCGGGGTGTGAAACCCGGCGGTGATGCCCCGTACATATTTTTCGATCTCGGCGTTGGTCTCAACCGAGGTCCGCAGATCTTCGACTCCCTGTACCATGTCGTGTTGATAGACGTAATAAGGGTGGACGTTGATCTCGCCGAGTTTTTTGACGAGCAGCGCCATCGTCGACGGGTCGTCGTTGACCCCGCGCTGAAGCACCGACTGGTTGCGCACCACGATCCCGCGCTCAAAGAGCCGATCCATGGCCCGCCGGCTGATGGCGGTGATCTCGTTGGGGTGGTTAAAGTGGGTGTGAATGACGACCTGCTTGTGCAACTCGCGGCCCCGCTCGACGACCCGCGTCATCGCCTCCAGCCACTTGTCGTCGCTCAGGATCTTCATCGGCATCACTGCCAGGCCCTTTGTGGCATAGCGGAGCCGGCGGATATTGGGCATCTCCAGAAGGCGTTTGCCGATCTCTTCGATATGCTTGGCCGCCAGATTGAAGGTGTCGCCACCGCTGATGACGATATCCTCGAGCTGGGGCTGGCTTTCGATGTAGTCGAAGGCCTCCTCCCCGCGCTCGGGGTTGACCCGCAATTTGACCTTGTCGACGGTGTCGGTGTCGACCCCGATGGCGTAGCTTCGAGTACAGAACCGACAGTACACCGGACAGGTGTCGAGGGGCAAAAACAGCGCCTTGTCCGGATAGCGGTGCGTCAGCCCGTCGACCGGTGCATCGCGCTGCTCGTGCAGCGAGTCGAGCGTCAGCATCGGATGATCGTCGCGAAGCCGACTGCCGATAGGGATAAACTGGGTGCGAATCGGGTCATTCCACGGGTCATCCCAGTCGATGAGGCTCAACAGATAGGGCGTGACCCGAACGGCCATCGGCGCCTTCTCAAAACCCTCCTGGGCATCCTCTACAAATTGGTCGGGCGCCAGGCCCTCCATCAATTCGATGAGCTTGGACTCGCCGTACAGCGAGTTGCGCATCTGCCAGATGCGGTCCAGAAATTGTTCCTCGTCGACATCGGAAAACGCCGGGATGCGCCGCCAAAACTGGTCGTCGCGAAGCTGGCGGTGCAACAATTCGGTGTCGCCGCCGGCGTCGGTGTCACCATCGGGGCGGTCATCACAACCGGGATTGGAATCGAAAGGGGTCATGCCACTGGCGGTAGCCATACGTCACTCCTGGGTCGGGCTCGGGGTGGACGGGTCGACGACTCGCTTCGTTCGGTCCTTCGACGCCACCACACCGAACGTTCACATAAACCCGCACAAGACGGGCTCGATCGGTCTTATCGAGACCGATCGTCAACGTGTCGAACCCCGGAATATTCAGCAGTCACCGGTACGAGGCAGAGCCAGCCCGGCGCCACGGGTATACGCCGATGGAGCCGCTGACGAGCCACCGCAGATGATCTGAACATCATCCGGGCAAAGTGGCGCGGCGGGCCGTAACCGCAAACCTCGTCCACACTTCCGACCACTTCGTATGGCAGTGGAAGTCCGGCCCTACAAAGGTGACGACCGCACCGTAAGGTGTCAAGCCGAAGCGACCGACGCCGGCGTGCTCACTGGCCGAATCGATACTGGATCATCGTTCCCAGCTCCCAGGTCACCCCCGAGACCTGCATCGAACCGGCATCGTAGCTGCTGGTCTGCCAGTCGTCATCGACGTCCGTGGCCTCCATGCTGTCGAAGCTCGCCTCCGACTGCCAGTGATAGCCGACGAGAACATTGGCGCGCAGCGAAAAGCGACTCCAGAACTCATCGCCAAGCCCCTCGGCGAGATGGGCCTCCAGTCCGCCGGCGACGACCCCGCTTAGACCGTGGTCGACGCCGCGGTATTCGGTGCCGTCGGCGACCAGTCGAAGCGACTGGTGACCGTAGCCGAATCCGACGCGCGCCAGCGGGCCGAGCCAGTCGCCGACCAGGTCCGTCGTCCAATCGGCCTTGGCCATCAGGCGCGTCGACGCCCAGCCCGACTCCAGATCGCCGTCGAGACTGCTGTGGAGTGCATCGGCGCCGCTTCCCTGTCGGTCCAACGACGCCATCAGCCGGACGCCGAAAAGCGACTCCGGGGCGTAGCCCACAAAGGCGCCGCCACCGCCACTGATATCCGAGCCCTCCACCGCCAGGTGTCCCGGCTGGGTGGGGGCGACGCCCATACCGCGAACGCCGAACGAGGCCTCGTCGGCCGATGCCACCGATCCCCCCATCGCCAATGCGACGACAATAAGGCCTACTACTGCATGTGCTGCATTCTTCACTGGGGTCTCCTTATTGCTCATCATCGGTTTCAACCCGGTCGAGTACATCGGTCAAAAAGACCTGCTCGAAGACCTGGGCATCGTCGTTGAGATATTCATCGCGCGGAAATACCGTAAATCGCCCCGCCGCTCCCGGATGGCGCACCATCAGCGCCCGGCCGTTGCCGCTCCAGAACAACTCTTCGCCGAAATCCGGAAGCGCAAAGGTGCGCGACGCTCCGGTCTGCGGGTCAAATCGCTCCATATGCGCCGTGTTGTCGTAGACGCCGTAGGCCATGCCGCCGTCGAAGACGACCTCCGACAGATTGCGTCCCGTCCAGGCGATGTCGCTGTTGCGCTCCAGATCGAGTACCGAGAATCCGTCGTTGCCTCCGCGGTGGAGGATGACGGCGCTGTTGGAGCTTCCGTCGGCATCCATCAACACTTTCGATGGCGGCGCCTGAAGTCGGATGCTCTCGACGGACTGACCCAGGGTGGGAACGTCACTGCCGAGATCGATGGTCTCAGGCCGGATCACGGCCACGATCTCGGAGTTCGGCGACCAGGCCAGGATGCGCTGCTCGTGACTCGATTCATCGTCGCCGACGACCGAGTACCGCTGCATGCCGGTGGCCGGCGATCCGGTGGGCAAGTCGAAGGTCGCCCACTCGTTGGAGTCGATGTCGACGAGCGAAAACTGAGCCGATTGCCCGTCGATGACGAGCAGGCGTTTGCCGGCATCGTCGATGTCGATGACATCGATGGCCTGCGGTCGCTGGCCGGCCGCCAGTTGACTGGCACTCAAATCGAGTCGGCGCGCCGAGCCGGCGTCGACGGCGGGCGCCATCGAGATCTGGGTGACCACGTCACTGGTGTCGTCGAGTACAAATAAGTTGGCGCCTCCCGAATCGGCATCGGGGTCGAAGACCAGCTGCTCGGGAATCCGCTCGTCGACGGCGGTCGTCGTCAGCGGAACCCGCCGGTAGCGATCGGCGCTCTGGGGCTCGGCATTGAGATCGACGATCGCCACCTGATTGGCGGCGGTGACGGCCACGAATCGCTCCGTCTGCCCGGCGTCGTCGCCGAATTCAAAGGCCGGCAAAAACTCCAGGTTCTGCGCCGGAGTCCGCAACATGGTGACCTCGAATTCCGGCTCGTCTTCGCGCAGATCGACGATTCCCAATTCGTTGATATTCTGGGAAATCGTCTCCGCCTCGCCGCTGTTTGAAAGCAGCACAAAATCGCCCTCCGGGTCGACGGTGATCTGGTCGTAGAAACTGCCCAGGTCGAGGTTGTCGCGCTCGATATCGTCTTCGCCGACATCGATAATACTCAGCGACTCCTCGCCGTTGCGTTCACCGCGATTGACGACGTACAGCGTCTGACCATCGGCCGACGGCGCCATCGCCCCCGGATTCGAGCCCGCAAAATGGCGCTGCACATCGAGTTTCGGCTCTCCCGATTCGATACCGGGGCGCACGGCGATAACCTCTTCGAAGGGCCGATCCAGATACACCACGGCATCATCCATCTCGACGGGACCGTCGGCATCCAGCGGTTCATCCCAGCCCGAATGCAGCTCATTGCCACATCCGACCAGCACGACGGCCGCCGCCATAAGGGCCAACCATTGCGTCCATGTCTTCATCTTCGTCCTCCTGGTGTCGACTCGACTTCACGTCTGGTGTCGACGGGGTACCAATCACTACTCGATTCCGGCGTTGAGCTGATAGCCGGTAATGGTCTGGCGTCGTTGACTGACAGTCTGAACAAAGGTCATCCGCCCCTGGGGATGGACCTGGTTGATAAAGACCTGTCCCGCCTCCTCGATAATCCCGAGGCCGTCGGGGCGACTCGGCAGGCGAAATTCGTCTTTTCTCGATGTCGTCAGGTTCAAATAGACGATGTCTCGATGGCTGTCTTCAAACTGGCCATCATCGGGCTGCGCGTAGGTCATATAGACTTCGGACGGCCCACTTTCAGTCGACCAATGAGCGGCCTCATCGAGTTCGTGCTCCGTCAAAATCAAATGCGGTTCGCGGTCTTCGACATCGAAGATCGTGACTCCCCAGTTGCGCTCCAGGTATTCATCGTCACCGGGTGAAATCCCCGACGTCGATCCGGGCTGGCGGTCGTGGATGACCACGAATGCGTCTCCGCGTTCATCGCCTACCACACCGAGAATCGATTTATTGAAGACCACCAGATTTGTCTGCTCGCTCTCCAGGTCGACGAGCGCCGCCTGGCGTTGCTGATCGGCGGTGGAGAATACGAGTCCCACCGACTCATCTCCCGACATCTCCAGAAATTCCGGCCCCACAAAAGGCAGCGCCAGAAAGTCGAATCCGTCGTATCCGTCGGGCGCCTCGATTTCGTCGCCGTTGTCCTCGCCGTCGCCGTTGTC
>CAYUPT010000256.1:4959-6178 GCA_964446725.1 uncultured Bradymonadales bacterium
CGTATCCGTCGGGCGCCTCGATTTCGTCGCCGTTGTCCTCGCCGTCGCCGTTGTCCTCGCCGTCGCCGTTATCCTCGCCGTCGCCGTTGTCTTCACTTTCCTGCTGTTGAAACGCCTCTTCGAGCCCCTCGGGCATCGATGCCCGCAAAAGCAACCCTTCGGCGCCGATAACCGCCAACAATTCAGTATCGTCGCCGTCGCCTCGAAACTTCAGATCCGTCGGCGCTCCCGGCAACTCCACGGCATAGCGATCGTCGCCGTCGATATCGGTGACCAGCAATACCGGTTCGTCATGGCGATAGGCGACGGCGTAGTCGGTCCCCGGCGAAGTGGCAATATTAAAATTGGCGATATCCCGGTCGCTGTGCGACTCCGGAAGCAAGTCGATGGGCCGGGCGATGCCGTCGGATTCGATGGCGCCGGGCTCGATGACGCTGATGCCGTCATCGCTGATGACCAGTGCCCGGTCGCGACTGTCGTCGAATCGAATATCGCGCACATTAAAACCGACCGAAATCTGGTAACTGGCATCCTCTCCGACCAGTGAGATCGCCGCCGGATCGCCGCTTCGCTCCCCGCCGGATGCGCGGTCGGCGTCGTACCACGCGATGGCGTGTTCGCCGTCGGGCGCCATTTCGATTCGATTGGAGCCCGACAACACCGACTGATGCGACGTCGACTGATCGTCGGGGTCGATCACAGTCACCGTCGAGCTGGCGCGATTGAGCGTCATCACTCGACTCTCCTCGCCGACGTGACCCTCCTTCGGGCCCACCACTTCGATGGGCTCTGCGCCGGTCAACACCGTCTGAATTCGCAGGTTTCGGCTGTCGATAATAGCCACCGAATTGATCGTCTCATTGGCCACATAGACATGGTGGCCCACGGTGGCCGGCCTCGAGAAGTCATATTGCTCCGGCTGCTGAGGCGGGGGATCGAAATCGCCGTCATCTCCGGCACCGTCGTTGTCGCCAAATCCGCGATCGGACTCCGGTGCAGAACCGTCAGAAATGCCACTTCCGGCCGGTTCGCCGCCGCAGCCGATGACGACGGCCATCACGCACATCGCCGCCAGAACGGTCCCCACCGAACGTCGAATGATTCCAGTACTACTCATGATTGGACTCCTTCGGAGCTGTCAAAATAATGTCGGACCGAGCGAGACCGAAAAGATTTTGTCGCAGTTTTCGATCGAAAGACGAGGCCTAGCAGCGCTAAG
>CAYUPT010000257.1:0-6143 GCA_964446725.1 uncultured Bradymonadales bacterium
ATAATGTCGGACCGAGTGAGACCGGAAAGATTTTGCCGCAGTTTTCGATCGAAAGGACGAGGCCTAGCAGCGCCGGGGCACCCGCGCTAGCGGGTCGAAGGATTTTCGACGGGAACTGCGGTCTAAATCGGCCGGAAATCACGACGGGAGACTTTTTTGATAGCTTCTAAACGACCAGAATAATCAGCCCCAGTGCGACGACGGCCAGCAGCAATTCAATGGAAAAACCCAGGATAAACGGCTTCCACCCGATGTTGGTAAACGACTGAAAGCGCACGCCGAGTCCGATGCCCGAAAGTGCCAAGATAATGAGGATTTTGGAGGTATCGACGAGGAACTCGGCGAATTGTTCGGGAAGCACCCCGGCGCTGTTGAGGATCGCCAGCGCCACAAATCCGAGCACAAAGGTCGGAAAGATCTCGGTGATGGAGACGCCCTCGCCTTCGCCGTCGCGGCGCTGTCGGGCGTAGTAGTAACCGACACCGAGGACGACGGGGACGATCATGACATTTCGTGTCAATTTGACGGTGGTGGCAATGGTGCCCGCCTCTTCACCGTAGATAAACCCGGCGGCCACGACCTGCGAGGTGTCGTTGATCGCCGTGCCGGCCCACATCCCGAAGACCAGATCCGGAAGTTCCAGCGCCAGGCCCACAAAGGGGTACACGATCACGCCGAGCACCCCGAATAAGGTGACGATGCCAACGGCCATCGCCACTTCCCGGTCTTCAGCATCGACCAGCGGCGCAGCCGTGGCGATCGCGGTATTGCCGCAGATCGAAATACCCACCGAGATCAGCAGCATCTTTCGAAGGCCAATGCCGAGCATTTTTCCGAGCACGAAGGTGCTGGCAAAGACAAAGACAATGAGCACGGCGATAATTGCCAACGCCTCCGGCCCGAAGTTCAGCACCTCCTGGAAGGTGATACCGGCGCCCAGAAGAACGATCGCGATTTTCAGGAACTTTTTGAGTCCCAGGCGCACGCCCCTGTCGAAGACCATCGGGTCGGGCTGGAAGATGTTGGCCACTAAAATGCCGAGTACGACGGCGACAAAGACGGCGCCGATATAGGCCGGAAGAAATTGGGCCAGAAATACGGAGACCGACGCGATCAATGCCAGTAATGCCAGTCCCGGGCCGTAGTCGCGCACCATTGTTATCATCATCGCCGCCGTCGGTTAGGTTGTACAACTTCCATATTGATCAGCGTGCCGCATCGAAATATCTCACGAGAGCCGTGTACCCGAGGCCGTTGAAAGTGCCAACGCCTTTCAAGCGCTCCTAGACCCCGGCGCGCCTTGTGCCGCCGGTGCATCAAGCCTTGTCAGCCCGGCTCATCGAACTCGCAGCTCTCGCATTTGTGAAGCAATATGCGTACCACAGGCTCGCGGCCGCGATAACGCGACATACGTCTTTTTCTGTTTCACCACCAAACACAACTGCAATACAGCCGAAACATATCGCATCCCGCGGGCCGACCGACGCAGCCGTCAAACTTGCAGACCGCCACCGAAGATGGGACCCTGATCCGGTATCCTCCCTACACTACGGGGTTTTTCGATGTTTTCGGAGTCGATGATGTTTGATGATGGTCGTCGGATCTCGCGTAGAATCCCGTTGTTCCACACCCGACAGAGCATGCTCGCAGCCCTGCTGTGCGCCATCGGTTGGTTGCTGGTGGTAGCGCCGGCCACCGCGTATGGCCAGCCGGAGCCCGGCGAACCCCACTCCATTCAGTGGCTGCCCTTCGAAGAGTCGCCGCAGGCCTGTGGCACTGTCGATGTATCCGCTCAATTCGTCGACATCAACGGCGCTCCCATCGACCAGGCCCAGGGCGGAACGCTCGTTGTCTTAATCGAAGCCGACTCCGAACGGGAGGGGTTGTCGATTCAGGATACGGATCTCGACAGCGTCCAACATCAGGATACTCACGAGGTATACGGTCGCACGGCCGGTGACCGTGAATTCACAGTGACACTGATGCTGGAGGATGTCGGAGAAGCCACATTGCACGCCACATCTCCGGACCTGGCGGCGTCCAATCCCTCGACTCCGGAGAATCAATACAATACACCAAAACGAATCGAATTCGGCCCCAGCTCTGCCGGTCCCGAAGCATCGGAGTGGCACGTCGAGCACGACGAGATCTTCGACGGAAGCGGATCGGCGCAGATCTCGGTCATCCCCCGCGGGCACTGTGCCGGCCAGCGAACGAATACGGACCACGACGTCGACATGGAGGCCAGCTTCGGCGAACTCACCGAGGTGACCGACGCCGGCGACGGCCGCTACGAAGCGTTCTTCACAACCGACGACGGTGAATGCCCGGAGGAACCGGCCGTCATCTACGCCACCATCGCCGGTGAGCCGATGGCCGAAAGTGCCACCATCGACGTCACCTGCGGCGACGTCGTTCCCCAGTCGCCGGTGGAAGTCCTATCCGGAACCCACCGCATCGACGCCTGTTCCGACGGCGGCGACACCTTCAATATCCGGGTCTTCCCCAGAGACCTCGACGGCGAACCACTGGAGCGCGGGCAGGACGTCGGCATCATCCACGACGCCCCCTATCTCGTCGAGAGCACGGTCAGTGAGTCCATCGACGCCCCGGATGTAGAAGACAGTTACACCATCAATATCGGCGCCCACCGCTGCTCGCCCGAGCCCCGGCCCATCACCGTCTACGTCGGTGGCGTCACTCTCGACACCGACCTGGAGATCGACGCCCGGTGCCCGGAATTGGAGGAAGTCCACTGTGACTCCTGGCCCGCCCGTAGCCCGACGGGAGATGAGCGCCCCTCGCAGGTGACCATCGACACCGTGGACTCCTGCGGAACGCCGGGATTCGACCGCACCATCGAATTGACGACCTCCGGCGACATCGATGCCTCGGTGGCCGACGATTCGGTGACCACCGCCGATGCATTCGCCGCATCCAACGACGGCTCGGCGACAGTCGACATCGATGTCGCCCCCGACCAATCCGGCGTCGCCACGCTGGATATGGAGATCGACGGCGACTCCTTTAGCTGTGATGTGCGAACACTGATCGAACCGGCGCGCATCACCGATCCCGCCGATGGCGACACCGTGGGTACGCGCCCGACGATCTCCGGGACTGCAGAACCGAATTCGGACCTCATCGTATACCAATCGAGTCCCCCCGATATCTCCGTCGATGCCGATGGCAACTGGAGTTGGTATCCCGCCGATCGATACGACGAGTACGAACTCGAGCACTCTCCCCGTTTGGAGTACGACCTCAGTGAGGGGGAGTTCGAACTGCTCGTTGTCCCGGAGTACATCGACGATCACCAGGAGATCTACGCAGACAAACTGACCGTGACCGTCGACGATATGGCCTGTCCGGACGCCAATGGCTGCGCTCCCGACGAGCATCGATTCCAGGGCGGCGGAGGCTGTCATACCGGCTCTCAATCGACACCTCCGGCCTGGCCGATCGTGGCCATGGCGCTGCTAATTGCGGGATTCGCGCTGCGGCGCCGTCGCCTCCAGCGAACGGCGACTGCCGGATTGGCAGCGATTGCGGTGGGACTACTCGTCGTGCCCGCACCGGCATCGGCGTCAATAAGCACCTATAGCTACGGTGGGGTTGACCTGTGGCATCTCGATGCCCAGCCGGTCACCGGCGGGAACTACATATCGACGTCGGGAACTCGGACCCTGAACCATCTCAATTTCAGTACCGGCGCCCAATTCGGATACGGACATCGCCCCCTGGTTGCCATCGGAGAACGCCACGGCGACGAATTGAGTCTCATCGATGGCCAGACCCATTTCGATATCTCGGCAGCGCTGGGACTCTTTGAGCGCTTCGAGCTGGCCGTACGCCTTCCGGCGGTCACCAATTTCGAGAGTGGTGAGAGCAGTTCGATATCCTCGTACAGTGGGGGATCTACCCTGGCTGTCGGCGACCTTCAAGCCATGGCCAAAACGGAGTTGCGCACCGGCGATCAGGGCCTTGGCATCGGCGCACTGCTGTCGGTCCGGTTTCCCACATCCACCGATCGTTTCGCGGGAGAAGACTATGTTTCGCCGGCAATCGAACTTCTGACGGAATACGTCTTTGAATCCCGGACCCGACTCAGTCTGAACCTCGGCGTGATACAGCGACCGCCTCTCAGCCCTCAAACTGCCGCGAGTTCAGACCCACTGGTCGTGGGAAACCAGTTGACCGTCCGACTCGGCGCCGCACATCCGGTGACCGATCGCCTGGAGCTTATCGCCGAATTTCACGGGCGACACGATCCACAATTCGCCGATTTCCCCGAGGAGGCTCCGATGGAATTGGCGGCGGCCGCCCGCTTCGAAGTCGCCGACGGCCACCACCTCACCGGCGGCGCCGGACCGGGGCTGACACCGGCATACGGCACGCCCCAGTTCAGGGCCTTCGTGGGCTACCACTTCCGTACCGGCGGCGTCGGCGCTGCGCTGCCATGACGGCCGCTGTAGCATCCTCCGGAGGTCACGGAGACATCGACGGCATCTCGTCGTAGATCTCGTCGATGGCCTCCACCGACTTCCCACCCCAGTCGATGCGCAAAGCATCCCAGAACTCCCCGGAATACATCGCCTCCGACGTGATTTCGCGCTCCAATTCGCCGTCGAAAAATACACGTATTGTCGCCGTGCTCGTGCCGTATCCGCGATCCGAAAAATAATTGGCGCCCACTGAGTACAGCGCCTGCGGTTCGGGGTCATCGAGATTGACATTCTCCGGGCCCCACCCGGCGATGGTATCCAAATCGAGACTGGGATTGCCGTCGTCGGCGCCACCCCACTCCGGATTGGTGTTGCGCCAGTGACAGTCGTAGGGCGTCTCTCCCCACTGGCCGTCGGGGTGAAGAAAGTGCAGATCCATATCGGTGCCGTCGTCGTTGTAGCGATTGGGGTCGCCGGGCGTATCCCACACCAGTTGGATGTGGATGTCGTGCTCGCTGATGGCGTCAATCACCATCCGCGCCGGCTCGCAGGCCGACTCGCCCTCCTGGTTTTCGGCATCCAATTCCACGACGTAGGTTCCGGCCAGATCGAGGTGCAATTCGTTGTTTTCTCGATTTTCCGGCAGCTCCAACAGCGCCTGAGAATCCTCCGGTTTCTCGACGATAGACCACGTCAGCGAGCCGATCTCACCGCCATCGGGGTCGTAGCTACTGCCGCCGTCCAACTCCACCGTCTCCAACGGCTGCGTATTCAAGACCGCATCATCGAGGCTCGAGACCAGCTGGTCGTCGTCGACACCGGCCTCGATCACCGGTACCGGACACCCAAACGGCCCTCCTTCACCGAAGATCTCGATCTCCGGCCACCGATTGACGGGATCATCGCTCTCGAGATGAACTTCCGCGTCGTATTCCCGGGTCTGATCCGGGCTAAATTGGAGCATCAACTCCGCCTGCTCGCCGGGCTCCAGGGCCACTTCCCCACCGGGCATGCCCAGAATATGGGCGTCGAAGACGTCGGTGAACTCGTCGCCGACGACGTTTAATATCTCGACCTGCGTGACGTCATCGACGCTGCAGTTGATCAAGTCGATGCGACCAATCTCCTCGGTTCCCCAGCGCACCTGACCGAAGTTGTAACTGGCCTGTGGTTCGATCTCGAGACAGGGACCGGGCACTGTGGCCACCAGGTCGACCTCCAGTTGACGTGCACTCGGTATATTGGTCTCGATGACCAGCACGTCGTCGACCTCGCCGGTGGATTCGGGCTCAAATTGAATATCCACGGGCTGCGAATCGCCGGCCTCCACCACCGCCGCTTGCTCCGGGTGGACCACGTTGAATCCTCCCGTCGCCTCCACCCCGTCGAGCTGGATCGGCGCCTCTCCGACATTATTGACATCCACCCGCTGTTCAGCGCGCTCCTCGAGCTCTACCTCACCGAAATCGACGGATTCCACCACCTCGATCCTCATCTCCCCCTCGCCGAGGTTCCATCCGTTGTGTTCTTCTTGTTGGCTGGCGTCGTCGCCGCAGCCATACGCCGCTACCAGTAGCGACAACACGATACCTATGTTGCTTAACGCCAATCTCATATCTGCTCCAGATCGATTGTGTGTCCTAAAATATTGCTATCTCGCGCCTTTCCTTATGCCGCCGCGCTTTCGCCCGGGAGCGC
>CAYUPT010000258.1:0-6138 GCA_964446725.1 uncultured Bradymonadales bacterium
GGTCGTGTATGCAATTGGGCCTCGACGACATCGACGAGGCCGCGGTTGGTCACCGTTTCGCCGGCCCACAGGGCATCGATAATTTCGATGCATTCACGCAGGCGTTTGTTGCGCTCCTCTTTGGCGGGCCAGTTCTCGCCGGTGATGGACTCTTTGAGAGCCTGGCCACTTCCAAAGGCCGCCCAGATGCGATCTGGAAAGAGCTCGCCGAGTGTCGCGATGGCCTGGGCGACGATCGCCGGGTGTTGGCGGTAGCCCGGAGCACAGACCAGCCCCATGGGCAGCGATGTGGCCTGTAAGGCGGCGCCGAGCCAGGCAAAGGAGTAGCCGCTTTCTCCCTGGTCGCTACTCCAGGGGTTGAAGTGGTCGGAGCACATGGCGGCCTCAAACCCGGCGCCTTCGGCGAGTTGCACGTAGTCCAGGAGTGCACTGGGTGGAAATTGTTCGTGTGACGCGTGGTAACCGAAAATGGTCATGGAGCGTTCCCCTGTCGCTTGGCGAATGGATGGGTCCGTCGGCGTCTCGTCGGTATTGTCGGAGCAATGAAATCAATCGAGACCGAAGGCCATCGCCGACATCAGGGCGTTTTCGGACTGGCGCGAGTCCAGTCGCGAGTGCTGAACCACGACGGGCACGTCAGATTCGATGACGCTGGCGTAATCAGTGTCCCTGGGAATGGGCTCCGGATTATCGAGATCGTTGAATCGCAGATGACGGGTTCGCTGTGGTGCGACATCGAGCTCGAAGGGCCCGACGGGATCGCGATCGGCGAAGTAGACGGTGATCCGGATCGTTGCTTCGCGCTGTGAGGTGTTGAGAATGCAGACCGTCTCGTGGCTCTCCATTTGTGGTTCGGGGCCGTGGCTACCTTCGGGGATGTAGCCCTCGGCAATGGCCCAGGTTCGATGCCCAATGGCGTTCGTCATTGCAGCGCTCCATAAAAATCAGTGAAGGGGGTTGTGCTCGCGTCGGTATCGTCGCGTTGTGGATAGAACGTAGACAATACGCGGCGATCACCAACGAGTCCGTCGACGGTCCTAGGCGGTAGAACGGTGTTCAGGCCTGTGGAGTGCCATCGGCTTCAGAGGGTTCGTCGACTATGAGAGGAGGCATCTCGTGCTGCAGGCCACAGAATCGCTCCTTCCGATTATTCTTCTCGTCGGTCTGGGTACTCTGCTGTTTAAGGCGGAGTTCATTACCCCTGAGATCCGCCAGGGAATGGATAAGTTTACCTACTGGATTGCCCTGCCGAGTCTCTTTATTCACCAACTGGCGGCGACGGATTTCCACGGGCTCGAAACCGGGGGGCTGTTGCTCGTATTGGGCATTGCCACCGTGGCCACGGCGGTGGTCGCCGCCTTGGTGGCGCTGGTCTGGGGGTTGGATTCCGATCAGAACGGGGTATTCGTTCAGGTCGGGTTTCGGGGCAATATGGCGTTTGTTGGATTGCCGCTGATCATCTTTGCGCTGGGAAATGGCGTCGGCAGCGTCGAGTTGGTGGCCTCGGCGCTGATCGCACTGGCGGCGATGGTCCCTTTGAATAACCTGATCGCCGTGATGGCCCTGGTCATGGCCCGGCACGGGATCAGTTGGTCCGTAGTGGGACGATTGAGCAAGAAAGTACTTCTCAATCCACTGATCGTCTCCGCCGTGCTGGGCAGTTTTCTGGGCTGGTTTGAGCTTCGATTGCCGGTCATGATCGACCGGCCCTTTGAGTTGCTGGGGCAGACGGCACTGGCGCTTGCGCTGGTGAGCCTCGGCGGAGGTCTCATCGAGTTGGAGATGCGCGGTCGCATCGGCCTGGCGACAGCGGCGGGGGCCTTTAAGGTGACGGTGGTGCCGTTGATCACCTATGGCCTCGCCGTGTGGTGGGGGCTGCCGGCCGAACAGATCTTCATTGTCATGGTCTTTGCGGCGTGCCCGGCGGCGACAGCCTCCTATATTCTGACCACTCAGCTCGGGGGCGACGACGCTCTGGCAGCGGCGACGATCGTCATCAGCACCTTCCTGTCGCTTCCGGCTCTGGCAGTGGTCTTAATTGTGTTTTGAATCCGGGATACCTCCAGCGGGATGGCCGGTGTGGTCCACCGCAGATATCATGGCCGGACAAGTTCGCCAGAGGGAAAGTCGACGCTGACGTTTGCGATGTGCTTTTGTTGGTCGATATGGATGGTCAGTCGTCTCCGTCATCATCGCGCTGAATCTGGAGAGTTTCCCGCAGCATAGGAATACGGGCTTGGTCTTTGGGCCGGGCAGACTCCCCCTTTAGTGCGACGTACTTCGCCAGCGAAAGCACGCAAAGCGTTTGCCCGTCGAAGGTGATGTCCACGGAGTCGGTCAAAAGTTGTTCGTAGGTTAAGCCATGTTCGATGGCGCCGAGCAAGTCCAGCGGACCACAGGTAGTCGTCAGGAGTTGATGTCCCTTCGATGCGAGATGCTCGTGAGTCGGTTTGAGTTTTTTTCCTGGATGGCCGCGAAAATGTGCGTCGAGTTCGGCGAGTGCATCGAGCAGGGACTCGATATTTTCGTCAGTGCGATGGTGGACGATATTGACATCGACGGTCATCACCGGCGCCCCCTGGAGGACGGCCGACAGAGCACCGACGAGCACGAAATCGACATCACGGTCGAGAAGGACGCCCAGAATCTGGCGAAAATCAGTCTGAATCGATCTGCTCCTTCATCTGTTGGACGGCGTTGACCTGTTGCTGGATAACCAGCAGGCGCTCGGTGGGAGACAGCGAGAGCATCCACCGAATGAGGCTGCGATCTACGCCCGATTTGGCGTAGTCCTGTGATGGAACCAGGGACTTGTCGGGGTCAGGCGTGGGGCTGTGGTCAGATGATTGGGCCATGAGTGTCGTCCGTGTCGTTGGCTGGATTGCTTCATTATCTTACGCGCCGATTGCGGTGTGGTCCACCGCAGATATCATGGCCGGACAAGTTCGCCACAGTGGAACGCCGAAGGCGCGCCGGCGGCGGGTATGTGGGATCGATGGGTTCAGTGGTCGTTCTTCGCCTCGCTTAGGTGTGGATGGTCCAGGGGGTAAGTCGGGCATCGCGGATCCAACCAAAGCGGTAATCCGAGTTTCGATCCCCTCCAGGGCATTCAGAACGCGAGGCGGTGGGGGGCGGCGACGGCACCGGATCGCTTCGGTTGAGTCGGTAATTGCAGCGGTTTTGTGGCCCTGAATTCGTTGGCGAGTTGAGAAATTTAATTAGGTTTAGACGGCGACCGGTTCGCCACCGGCGACAGTGTCGCGTTCTTCGGTAGTGTCCAGGAGTTGTGGAGTTCGGTCGAGAGTGCGCAGATCGCGACGGGCGATAAACTTCGAGCCAATAGGTGGGGGAGCGATGACAGAGAGTTTTGAGAATTGGTCCGGAAGCCTCGAGTTTACCCCGGAGCGGATCGCCAGACCGGAATCGACACAGGAACTCCAGCAGTTGGTCAGCCAGATCGCCGCCGACGGAGGCCGATGCCGGGTGGTCGGTCAGGGGCATTCGTCATCACCGCTGGTCAAAACCGACGAGACGTTGATTTCACTGGAGAAGATGAGCGGCGTGGAGTCCGTCGACGCCGAGGCCTGTGAGGCCTGGGTGCGGCCGGGGACGACGCTCGAAGAAATGGGAGAAGAACTCCTGGAGGAGGAGCTGGCGGTCCACAATCTGGGCGACGTCAACGTCCAGCAACTGGGCGGTGCCATCGGCACCGGAACCCACGGTACGGGAAAGGAACTGGGAAATCTGTCGACCATGCTCTTCGGCGTGCGCATGGTCACTGCCGACGGCGAGCTCATTGAGCGCCATATCGAAGATGACGAAGAGTTTATCCGCGCCGCCCGCGTGTCCCTGGGGACCCTCGGCATTTTTGCCAGCCTGCGTATCCGCGTCCAGCCGGCCTATCGCCTTCATCGCCTGGAGATGTGCGCCTCGGTCGATGATTGCATGGAGCATCTGACGGAGCTGGTCGAGAGCAATCGAAACTTCGATTTCTACTGGTATCCGCGAAGCGATGAGGTGAAACTTCGAACTCTTAATCGGCCGGGGAAAACACCGGAGATTCCCTTTGCATCGGTCGTCAAAGAGGAGGTCGAATGGGCGCCCCGGATCATCGCCCGAACCCGAGACCTTCGCTTTGAGGAGATGGAGTATTGCCTGCCGGCGATGGCGGGACCTATCGCCTTCCGGGAGGTGCGGCGTCGCATGCTCGACGTACACCGACGAGACGTCGGATGGCGGACGCTGTACCGGACCACCGCACCGGACGACGCACTGCTGAGTCCGTCGTACCAACGAGAGACGGCCGTCTTGTCGGTCCACCACAACGCTTCGCTTCCGCACGACGAGTTTTTCGCCGACATCGAGCCCATATTGCGGGCTCATCACGGTCGGCCTCATTGGGGCAAAAAGCACAGTATGCGGGGCGCAGAACTGGCGGCGCGCTATCCCGAGTGGAGTACCTTTTTAGAAATCCGGGAGGCCATGGATCCAGACGGGGTGTTGTTGAGCGATTATCTTTGCGAATTATTCGGCGTTTGAGCAATCCATTTGCGCCACAACAGGGGAGGAAGCATGGACGATATTGGACAGAAGATCTGGGCGATTGCGGGAAGCCATATTCCGATGGGGCAGACCGGTGAGGAACCGGAGTTTACCAGTCGCGACAGCCTGTGGATGCTCAATACCGGCGATGAAGATGCCGATGTGGAGGTCACCATCTACTACGCCGATCGGGAGCCCGTCGGCCCCTATCCGCTCGAGGTGGGGGCCCGGAGGGTACGGCAGGTGCGGGTCAACGATCTGATCGACCCGGAGGCGATTCCGCTGGAGACCGATTACGGCGCGGTCGTGGTGGCCTCGGTGCCCATTGTGGTCCAATTTTCGACGATGGACACCAGACAGGCCGCAAATAGCCGCAGTTTTTCGCTGGGCTATTGACGCTACCTGTGACGAATCCGTCGGATGAACCGCGGTGGTTCGTGACTCGCCGGAGGTTGCTACATCAGGACATCGGCCGCCAGTCCCACGGCCAGGATGCCCCGTCCACTCCAGGCCACAGTGCGGATCCAGTTGCTTCGCACCAGGAATTGGATTCGCTCGCTGTCGTAGCCATTGTCGCACAGACTGCGGTGAGCCGGTACCTGAAGCAGTGCTGTGGTGATCCAGATCACGGCCACGGCTGCGGCGCCTACTGCGGTCCACCAGCCGGGGAACCAACATAGCAGAAGGCCGGCGCTGACGAGTTCGACGAGCATTGGCGGAGCGACGACCCAGCCGGTGCGGCGGACATGGCGATTGGCGTAGCTGCGAAAATTGCTCTCCGAAATCGATGCAAAGCCCGGGTAGTGCACGAGTTGGACGAACCATATCAGACCGACCATATACCAGGTCGCAGCTCCGTGGATTGCGACCAGCCATTTCAATATGTGAAGTTCGTCCATCGAATTCGCCGGCCATCAGTGGTCGGTGGTGGAAGCGGCGCTCATTGAGGGTTATTCACCGGTGTAAAACGGCCAGTTGATCGGCGCCGGTGAGTCCTGGGTATCGGTGGAGGCCGTGCCGAGTCGCCCGTCGCTACCGCGTCCCCAGCAGTACAATTCGTCGTCGGCGATAGCGCAGGTATGGTCGGAGCCGGCGCTGATGTCGGTGACCTGCTGTTCATCGTCGAGATTGACGGGTACCGGCATCTCCAGTTGCGCTTCGTCAGCGTCATCGAAATCAGAGCCCATTCCCAGTTGGGAATCGAAATTCAATCCCCAGCAGTAGGCATGGTCATATTCGGGGTCGATGGCGCAGGTGTGTTCGGCGCCGGCGGAAATCGACGAGAACTCCCCGTCGAATTCCACCTCGTGGCTGCCATCGCCGGGGTCGTCGGTGTCGTCAATGCCGAGTTGGCCGCGACTGTTATCGCCCCAGCAATAGGCCCGTTCTTCGTTCCAGATGGAGCACGAGTGGTAACCGCCTGCGGAGATCCCGGTCTTATCTGCGAGGCCTCCGGCGCCGACCGGTCGCGGTTCGTATTCATTGTCGGCGCGGTCCTCATTTCCGAGTTGTCCCTCGGAGTTGTCGCCCCAGCAATAGGTTTGAGGAGACTGAACCAAAGTCTCCGCGCTTAGACCACAGGTATGCGTGGTGCCG
>CAYUPT010000259.1:0-6114 GCA_964446725.1 uncultured Bradymonadales bacterium
GCCGCCGGCGCCGTTCCTGACGGGCCTGTACAAAGTCGCTGTAATTGCCTTCGTGGCGGTAGATGGTCTGGTCGGCGAGTTCGAAGATGACGTTGGTCACCCGATTGAGAAAATAGCGATCGTGGGTGATGACCAGCAGGCCGGTGGCTCGCCCGGAGAGATAGTCCTCGATCCAGGCGACGGTATCGACGTCGAGGTGGTTGGTGGGCTCGTCCATAATCAGTAGATCCGACGGTCGAACCAGCGCCCGCGCCAGGGCGACCCGCTTTCTCTGACCGCCGCTCATGGCGTCGATCGGTTTTGTCGTCTCCCCCATTCCGACCTTCGACAGGATCGTCTTGGCCTCGGTCTCCACGTCCCATCCATCGACGGCATCCATTTTCTCCGACAGCTCGGTAACCCTCTCGATAAGCTCCGGGTCATCCGGTGTTTCCGACAGGCGCTGGCAAGCCTCCTCGTAGTCTTTGACCACTTCGAAGGCCCGCGGGCCATCGGCGAGCACCGTCTCCAGTGCCGTCTTCGCCGGATCCAGATCGGGCTCCTGGGCCAGATACTCGATGCGCGATCCCGTTTCCCGGGCAATACGGCCCCCATCGGCCTCCTCTTCGCCGAGCAGGACGCGAAGAAGCGTCGATTTCCCGGAGCCGTTGACACCGATGAGACCGACGCGGTCGTCGCGGGTAAGGCCGAACGTGACGTCCGAAAAAAGGGTTCGATCGCCGTAGGATTTTGCCAGATTTTCAACGGAAAGTACTGCCATGGTCTCGCTCGTTTAGCGAAGCTCAACAACGCCCGTACTCGATATGTCATGGCGACCGGAACTGCAATCCGGATCCCCAGAGACAATCGCGATTGCAGCCGCTTCGAACCGGCCCACACCACCGCAGCCCCGAAACTTCAGCGGAATCTCTCGGTACAGCTTTCGAGAACGCTACGCACCACGGCCAGGCGCCTGGGCGCCGACATCGAGCGCCGACCGTGTTCGACGTCGAATTTGAGCAGTTGTTTGAACACCGTGCTGGCGGCAAAGGCCCGGGCCACCGGATCGCCGGGAGCTTCGACGGCGTGGCCGATGGCGGGATGAGCGCCGTCGAGTACCAGGTGGTTGCCGTCGCCCAGGACGTACACCGCCCGGTCGCCGCCGCGCTCGATGATCTCCATCTCGTCGATGCACTCTACGCGACTTCGAAACCCATCGGGCACCGTTTGACGCAGGTCGTCGAGTAACCGCTCACAGAGGGTGGGCGTCGAATCACCGTCGAGGGCTCTCGAGTCTCCGTCATCACTCGCCTCGATGTCGTTGGGTTGTCCTGTCTGTGATGGAGCCGGCGGGGCGTTTTCGACATAGGCCAGCCGCGAATGCAATTCCCCGGTGTCATCGCACACTGTGTCCAGGTGGTGGTCGTCATCGATGGCGTCGGCGTCGAGCCAGCGATCGACCACATTGAATTGTTCGTCGAACCGGGAGGCGTCGTCCGGTGAACGACCGCTAAAAAAGTGCGAAACTGCGGGCGCCACGTGCTCCTCGACACATATGACAATGTCCGCCGGGCCCCGGTCGCCCGGCAGTTCATCGGCGTTCGGGGCATGCAGTACATGGAACTCGACGTCTGGACCGCCGCCATACAACTTCTCGAAGATCTCACGCAGCGATAGCCGGCCGCCACCGACCTCCCTAAATAGTGGTTCATCGGCCAATTTACCGAGTCGCTGGAGCTGGATTTCAATTCGAGTCTGTGAGCTCTCCGGGTGCTGTCGACGCACCAGCGCGGGAGCGATGCCCAGCGGTGAATCGAGCAATTCCGGACTCCAGTCCTCCCAGTCCAGGTGGAACGCCCCGTTGAGTGCGGCCTGGAAATCGCCGAGCAGTGAACAGAATATATCGGGCGTCATGGTTGCCGCACGGAGGTGTTGGGCCACGAGCTCCATCGCCTCCAGTGCCGACGCTCGCACCCGGTGGTCGGCGTAGTCCGGCTCCTCGAAGGCCTCGTCGACGGGCAGATCGCCGTCGATGGCGATCCGAAAGGCGCCGGCCCCGGACTCCAACAATTTCTGTTCGAGAAGACGTCCCTCTTTGATAAACGAAATTTTCGTTGCCGGAAGCGTCAACAATCTCGTGCCACTGCCGGCCCGGGGATCATCGTCGTCGGTGGCCGGTGTCGGCGAATCGGCAGCCTGTCCGACTCGAATACTCCAAGTCCCGACAGATTCTTGCAGAATATCGCTGGCCCGAAATTCAAAGGCCGGTTGCGACTGCCAGCGCTCTCGATTCTCCCGGGCCCGACGGCGCAGATTCATCTCCCCGGCGACGTCCTCAAATCGATCGGCGTAGTAGTCGAGAAATCCGTAGACCAGCGTATACCCCGGCAGCACATCGTAGGCCGGATCGGCGGGATCGAGCCACAGGATCGGTGTGTGCTGTGGAAGCTCTGACTGCGGTTCAAATTGTCGCGTCGAAAAGTGGGCGACGGTTTCGCCGTCGCGCACCCTGCAGGCCTGATTGATGGAGATAAACGAGGGTTCGCCACCGGACTTCACGGCTCGTCGAAAGACGGGAAGTTCGCCGATGACATCGGCCAGCACCTCGAAATGCTCGGAGTCGCGCTCCGGCCCTTCCCGGTCCGCCAGCACTCGTACGGCGAGGGAGCGAATCGACGCCCGCTCATCTGCGAGCTCATTGTGACTCAATCCCATCAGGTGATCGGCCAGCGAGCGCTGCGCCGCCGCCTCGACGCGCCGCCGAAGATCGGCGAGTGCGTCGTTTTCGACGACGGCATTGCGGGATAAATCGGTGTCGAAGTGATCGGATTCCACGAGGGCTCGGATTCCGAACGGCGCAAATGGCGACTGTTCTGCATCGTCCTCGATCAGCACGCCCTGATCGACGAGTCGAATAACGGCGCCGTATCCATTGCGCGTCATGCCGACGACGCCCTTCTCGCCATCAGCCTCGAAACGGTGCGGTGTCAGTATATCGTCGCGCGGCGTCAGTCCCTGGCTGACACAGCTGCCGTTGAGAACGATATCCGTCGTCGAATACCGGGCCCGCTCCGATAGCAAGCGCGACTCCTTAAAGTCACCGCCGAGTTGGTCGATGAATCGAAGCAATACCGCCTGGTGCAGGCGCTTTTCGAGTCGAATGCGCATGCCCTCCGGGATCGCACCGGTAATTCTGGCAGCTCGGATCGAATCCTCGCCAACGGCAATGGCAAATGGTTCGTCGCCACCGACATCGATGACCAGATCGCGGAGACCGGCGCCCCAGGCGGCATTGATACCGACCGCCAGGTGGCGAAGCGCCCGGGGGTGTCGACTCGTTCCGGAGCTAAAGGCGGCGCTATACAACTCTTCGAATTGCTCCCGCCCCAGCAGTTGGCCGTCGAATTCGACGACCACTTCGCTGCGCCCGACGGTGGCCTGAAAGGACGTGGCCCCCAGAAGGTTGGCGGCTTTCACAAACTCCAGGATGTAGTGATGAGGACTCGGGAGCTGATAGTTTCGCAGCTTTTCTCTGGCCCGTCGTTCGTCGAGTCGAAACTCTCCTCGATCCACCAATTCACCGTCGACTGGTTCGCCGTCACCGCTCATGTCGCGGTCCTTTCGCTGCGTTCCCGCCGGCCCGTCGACGCCGCAGAAACCAGTGCATCGCAACCGGTACCGAATATCCCCTCCAGCAGTGCATACGCCGCCCACTCCGGCTCCGCTCCGGCCAATTCGATCGAGTTGTCGACGCTGTCGGCGTCGGCATTGATGATCAGAGTCTGTCGGCGGTCCAGATCGTCGAATCGTACATCCAGTCCGGGGCTCTTCCAGTCCCGGGCCGGAACCGTCCATTCCGCAGTCCGGGATACGATGGTCGCCACTCTAGCTCGCAGTCCAACCGGGAGCGCCCGACTCGGCGCGATCACTATCCGGGGAGCCGTCACGCCGGCGGATTCCAGAAGCGTACCGAGCGCCTGTTGAAGTTCCCGACTCTCGTCGTCCTCTGCCGCCGGGAGAAGCTCCGGTATGAGATAGCGCTCCTCGAGATAACCCGGGGCCCGACCCAGAGACTGCTCTAGTAATATTCGCATACCGCCGTAACCGACGAGCACCCGATGTTCGCCGCCGGGGACGCCGGCCGGCAGATTGCCGAATCGCGTCAGATGCAGACAGCCCGAGCCACGGGCGTCTCGCACCTCGGAATACGTCAATGCGCCGCTGTGAAGACTCCGAAATACTGCTCGATTGTGCCATCCGTCGCGAAATTCACCGCCGCATTCCAGATAGTGGGCGAGATAGCCACAGTACGTCCCGTAAAGAGCACCGGGATTGTCGTCGTCGCCGGCCATCCTTTCGAGTTCATCGACGAGTTCGCCGGGTAGCGTATCGACGGCCAACTCCTCGAGCAGATCGACCGCCTTGGCGTAATTGCCATCCTCCAGAAGTTGGTCGCGGCTCAGTGTGTGCTCCAGGTATCGAGAGTCGATCTTGTAGCTCGCCCAGGGCCAGCGGCGTTGAGGACGCTCCTGCAGTGTCAGCCCTCGGTTGTAGTAGCCGGCCGGAGCGCTGTCACCGCCGTTAAACCCCATAACAACTCGGGTCCCCTCCTCGCTGTAGGTCGTCGTAAATTTGGAGGGCACGTCGAAATCGCGGCGCACATCTCGGCCCTCAAAGTAAATCGGGATCTGCGGATGTCGGCACCACTTCCGGAGGGCTTTTCGGGAATCGGCGCGCAATTTCTCGAAGGCTCGGCGATCCATGGGCTTGACGATTCGCACCGTCGTGCCCTCGACGGGCCAATCCAGCGAGTACAGCTCGTAGCTTCGGGTCTCATCAAAGACGACGCGCCAGTACTCGCCGCTTCGCCCGGTGTCGACGACCACCTGTTGGGGCTCGATGGCAAAAGCGGAGACAAATCCGATGCCGAAGCGCCCGACCTTTGTCAGGTCCCGATCCTTATTGGAGCTGAAGAGGCGAAGAAATTTGTGCTCGATAATCGAGCGGTCCATCCCCTCGCCCCAGTCCTGTACCGAGATAATAGCCCGCGATGGAGCATCGTCGGGGTCTTGGAAGTCCAGACGCACCTCGACTTCGCTGGTACCGGAATCAATGGCGTTTTGAACGAGCTCCCGAAAGAGAGCCAGCGGATCCGAAAATTGGTGGACCAGGTCATCGAGTATCGTCTGAATGTCGACCTGTGTGTCGCTCATCGGACCACCGTGGGCATCTCCTCTACATCGCGCGCCGATACTCGCCGCCGACTTCGTACAGCGTGTGTGTGATCTGTCCCAGACTGGCGTAGCGGACGGTATTCATCAACTCCGCAAAGATATTTCCGCCCGACAATGCCACCTCCCGAAGTGCGTCGAGGGCCTCTTCGGTCTTGTCGCCGTGGCGACTTTGAAACTCGTTGAGTTCGTCGATCTGTTGCTGCTTTTCCTCGTCGGTGGAGCGAATCAATTCCAGCTCCTCGTCGTCGTCTTCCTGTTCCATGCCCTCTGGCGGAAGGAAGGTATTGACGCCGATGACCGGTCGCTCTCCGGAGTGCTTTTTGCGCTCGTAGAGCATCGACTCTTCCTGAATTTTGCCGCGCTGATACTGGTTTTCCATCGCTCCCAGCACACCGCCGCGGCGACTCAGGCGCTCAAATTCGGTCAGGACCGCCTCTTCGACCAGATCCGTCAGTTCATTGACGATAAACGCCCCCTGCTGCGGGTTTTCGGTCTTCGCCCAGCCGAATTCGCGGTTGATGATCAATTGAATGGCCATCGCCCGCCGCACGCTCTCCTCGGTAGGCGTCGTCAGCGCCTCGTCGTAGGCGTTGGTATGCAGGCTGTTGCAGTGATCGAAGATGGCGAGCACCGCCTGCAGCGTGGTGCGAATATCGTTGAATTGCATCTCCTGGGCGTGCAGCGACCGGCCCGAGGTCTGGATGTGATACTTCAACTTCTGGGAGCGGGCATTGGCGCCGTATTTTTCGCGAAGTGCCACCGACCAGATCCGGCGCGCAACTCGGCCCAACACGGTGTATTCCGGATCCATGCCGTTGGAGAAGAAATACGACAGATTCGGGGCAAAATCGTCGATATCCATGCCCCGCTCCAGGTAGTACTCGACGTAGGTAAATCCGTT
>CAYUPT010000260.1:0-6102 GCA_964446725.1 uncultured Bradymonadales bacterium
ATGACATGAGACGACGACCCACATCGGGTCGGGAACAAAGGGTCGAATAGAGGCAGTCTCGACTCGATGGAATACATCCCGAGGACAGCCGCCACAGGGCGCGCCAGGTCCCGACAATTTAACAATTCGCCCCGAGACAGGACGGGGCGGAGGCCGGAGGGGCCGAAAAATACGAGCTCGTCGATGTCGTCACCCCATCTGATGTCGTCGATCTCGGGAGCGCAGCATTGTGTCGTCGATACAGCGGGCGACAGGCTCGGTCTTGCGATGGCCGGGGGCCAATGGTAAAAAACGGGTATCCGAGGAATTGGTCGAACGTCGTTTAAGCCGGAGTTGATATCCATGTTTCGAGTTCGTGGCACATTTTTGATCGCGCTGATCATGGTCCTTAGTCTGGTTACTTCCACGGCGATGGCGCAGGATTTTAGCTTCGAGCCGTGGAGCGACGTCACCCAGGTCTGCCCGACCTGTGAGCCGCCGGCGGCCGATGAGATCGAATTGGCCGACGGCGATGTCGTGGAAGGCACGATTCGAGCTATAAATCCCCAGTTTTATACAGTGGAGCGCTTCGGCGAGGTTCGTACCGTTCCCGCCGGCGACGTCGAAAATGTGGAGTGGAAGCGCGGCGAACAGCCCGATGGGATCGATGAACTCGATCAGATCGTACTGGAAAATGGTCACGTACTGACCGGTGAGATCACAATCGAAAACGAACGGCCGCCGTACTACGAGATCGAGTCGTCCTACCTGGACCATTCGTATACGGTCTTCGTCTCTCAGATCGCGAACGTGTTTCGCGATGGCGAAGAATACGATTTTGAATCGGCGATGGACGACGTCACCGACATTCGCGAAGAAAACTAACCGATCTATCGTACTACAACGAGCACCCGCACGCCGACCGGTCGAATTCTTTGAATCGGTCCACGGTGGTGCAATCAAACCCCGCCAGACCGGCGGGGTTTTTTCGTGTCACCCGTATCGGCCTTACCAGGAGTGGAGCCGGGGGATATCGGTTCCCGCCCGGAGCGCCTCCACTTCGAGTTGTGCCAATTCGTCGAGTCGCTGGGAGACCTCGTCATCGGGGTAGTTGTTGCGGGCGATGCCGGTGTATAGCGTGTAGTGGTCGGCTTCGGCCTCGAAGAGCTCTTCGTAAAATTCGCTGAGCGCGGCATCGTCGACGCGCTCGCCGAGGATGGAGAATCGCTCGCAACTTCGAGCTTCGATGAGTCCCGCCACCAGCAATTTGTCGAGGAATTTATCCGGTTCTTCGCGTCGAATTGCGGAGACCAATTCCTTGGCATAGGGCGCGGGCTCGAGCTGGCGCAACTCGATATCGCGTTCCTCGAGGATGTCGAGCATTCTCGTAAAGTGGTCCATCTCCTCTTGAACTACACCGCCGAGCCCGCGCGGGACGCCGGCCTGACCAGTGTAGCTAAATAACATATTCAATGCTGTGGAGGCCGCTCGTTTCTCCAGGTGAGCGTGGTCGATGAGGATGAGGTCGAGATGTTCTTCGATGTCATCGAACCAGTCAGTGCGGGTCGGTTCGGCGAGATTGAGCATGGTACGACTCCAGAATAACTGCGGAAACTGATGCTGATCGCAGCGATCAGCGACAACGGGGATGTCAGAAGCGGTCAGAAAAAGCGGACCGAGTGCCGATGGGAGACTTTTGTGACCGCTTCTCAGTAGGTCAATTGTGCCGGAGGCAGAAATACGGCTTCACCGGCGTCGAAGTACAGAGGCCACAACAGCGACGATTCGAGTTCCTCGATAAATTGCGAAATCTGACCATCTGGAATGGCGGTGTCCGATTGGGGTTGGATTCCGAGCCGTTCGAGAATACCGGAGACGCCGGTCGCCATACCGGGACTCAGGGCGGTGACGCCGGCGCCGGAGCGATCGCGGTACAGTGCTTCACCGGTCTCGAGGTCTGCCAATTCTTCGGCGCGGCGTATGGCGTCGGAAATACCTCCGACGTGATCGGTGAGTTGCTCTCGCTGAGCGGCTTCGCCGGTCCAGACGCGGCCCCGGGCGACCTCGTGGAGTTCCTCGGGCGACAGCGGACGGGTCCTTGAGGCCTGCTGCAAAAAGAGCTGGTAGATATACTCAATGGTCTCGGCGACGGCCTCGCGCTCCGAATCAGTCCAGGGGCGCCAGGGCGAAAAGAGACCGGCCCGATCGCCGCGCTGCTCCTGTTGGGAGGTGACGCCGAAGCGATCGGCGAGGCCGGCGACGTTGAATTTACCGGCGTATACGCCGATGGAACCGGTGAGGGTTACGGGCGTCGCAAAAATTTCGTCGGCGCCGGCGGCTGCGTAATACCCGCCACGGGCGGCGGCATTGCCCCTCGCCGCGATGACCGGTTTTTCCATCGCCAGCTGGCGGAGGCTGCGGTAGATGCGGTCGCCGGCGACCGCACTGCCGCCGGGAGAGTCGATGCGCAACACCACGGCTTTGACGTTATTGTCATTGCGCAACTGTCGGAGCGTGCGCGTCAGGGTCTCGGCGCCGGTGACCGTGTCGCCACCCAGTGGTGATGCACCGGATTCGCCGGCGATCATCATACCGTCGACGTAGACCACGGCGATCTCGGGGCGGCCGCCCCAGCGCCGATCGGCGATTTCGTGGCGCTGGTAACCGCGTTGAATTCCCAGCGGACTCTGGAGGCGAGTGCGCAAAAGGTCGTCGAGTTCATCGGCGTAGACGACGGCATCGACCAGGTCTCGTTCCATTGCCTCTGCCGGATACAGAGGGGATTCGTCGATGACCTGCCGGACCTCGTCGACATCGATATCGCGCCGGTCGGCGATGCGCCGGGTCATTTCGTCGTACAGCGCGTCCAGATACTCCGAGGTCTGTTCGAGCGCCGGCTCACTGGGGGCATCGGGAAGCACGAAGCTCTCGGGGGCCGATTTGTACTCGCCGATGCGCATAAATTCGGCCTCGATGCCCATGCGATCGAGGAGATTTGCAAAGGAGGTAAACTCAAAATTGATGCCCGTCGGTCCGTAGGGACTGCTCGGTTCCATCCAGACTTCGTCGGCCGCCGAGGCGGCGTAAATAATTTCGGTGGTCGGTGCTTCGGAGGTGACTACCGCCACACTCTCTTTGTCGGCACCGCGCAACCTGTCGATGGCCTCCGACAACTCCCAGAGCTGAGCGGGACCGAGTTCGTGGTTGCCGACTTCCAGCACAACACCTGCGATGGAGGGATCTTCGGCGATGGCGTCCAGGTCGTTGATCAGATCGAAAAATGCGGTGGTGGAGGCGCCGAAGAGCGGAAAGGAGGCCTGTTCGGCGATGGATTCGTCGACTTCCAGATGGACCCACCGTTGCGTCGGCGTAAACAGGGCTCGCTGCTGGGGCGAGGAGGAGGCCCAGAGCCGGTAGGATGTGCCGGTGACGGCGTCCAGTTCCGCTCCCTGTTGCTCGCCGAAATGACCGGCTCCCTGGGCGCCGAAGGTGCCGGTGCTCAGTTCCAGCCCCACCGACAGGCCGTCGAGTTGTGGGGTGACATCGGAGTCGGGCATCGGCAGGTTGACGATTCCCTGACCGAAGAATCGAAGTCCGGACAGCGGTTCGGTCGCAAGCCTCGGCCGGATGTCAAAATGGTCGGCTCCTCGGACATGACGGACTTCGGTCTCGTAGACCAGTCGGCCGTCAAAGCCGCGGAGGGCGACGCCGGCGCCGAGCCGCAGTGGAAGGGCTCGATCTTCATCGAGAAACGCGGGCCGAATATCACGGGCTGTCAGTCCAACACCGACTGCGGAGGTCGGCCGCCATTGCAACCCGACGTCTGCCGTGCGGAGGTCGTTGAGGCGTTCGTCGGTGCGACTGCTGAAAAAATTGTAGCTGGCACCGACCGAAATAAAGCGAGTCGGCGACAGCGAGCTGCCGAGTGTGAATTTGCGGAAATTATTTCGGTCCGGGCCCAGTCGGGGATTGTCCATCCACTGGACACCGGCGCCGAAACCGCCCAGCGACGATCCGAGTCCAAAATTCAGGGAGTGACCGGAGGGTCCCTGGCGGTGATCGGTGGGCAAAAAGAAGCCGTAACCGGCTTCAAAACCGCGAAGATAGCCCAGGCCGGCCGGGTTGACTTCCAGACTGGTGGCATCGGATTGCGTCGAGATCGACGGGTCGGACACCGGAACACCGTCGGAAGGCGACGGCGTGTCAGACCACGCAAGAGAGGGCAGTACCAGAAGGCAGGCGACTGTGGCCGCGACGAGATGTCTCATAAAATTCCCTGAACACAGAGCATAAAAAAACACACATCTTCGCCGACAGACGTTCACTGCATTCGGAGACATGAACGCGCCGGTACCGACATTACCGGATGCTGAATACCACCTGAATAGCAATTTGGCGAAACGTTTTGCCCGGAGGCGACGTCCCTCACCACGTCACCGATCTGCCCGGCGATAGGCATCGACATCCGCCAGTTGCGATTGCCGATCGCCGAACTACGCCGCTGCGGGAACAGTGAGTAATAGTCACAGCCGGTGACCTTTCAATTAGACATTGCAAAATCAATGGGGACCCCGGCCGTTTCGCTGACCGTCGATCAGTTAAAATCGGCGTCGACGCCGTTTGAATCCGAATCCGACGTGTCGGAATCGGATCCGTCGGTGTCGCTCTGATCGGTATCAAAGCCGTCGCCTTCCAGTGGATCACCGAGTTGTTGTTCCGCCTCCATAATGCCGCGGACCTGGTCGATGATCCGAAGGGCTTCCGGGTTGGTCATCGATGTGCGCATCAAAATTTCGGATTCCCGTTGTTCAATCGACAGGTTCTCGAGCATTGGGCCGAACCCGAAGAGAGTGGCCATCGGGTTGGCTGCCCCTTGCCGGCGCATCTCATCGATATCGCCGACGGTTTCGGTGGCCAACTCATCGTCGTCGACGTCCATTACCATTGCCAGATTAAACTGTGATTTGAGATCGAGTGCCAGCCCCACAAAGGACGCCGAGGCGCCGACATTCTGTTGCATCTGTTCGGGGTTTTCGATGGTCGGTTCGACCATCAGGTACAATCCCTGGGAGTCACCCAGTCGCTGAATGCCGTGGCGGAAGGCGTCATTGAGTCCGGCGGTATCGCCCTGAAGTTGCTGACGCTGTTGCGAGAGGTAATCGGAGCTGCCGAGTGCGATACCGAGCGTCGATTCACCGGTGATATGAACTTCAATCCCGTTGCCGGTCACCGACGTACTCTCATCGTCGGGACCTCGCTGCAGTCTCGATTCTTCCACCAGGCGTTCCAAAATATCGGTGGCCTCGAAATTACCGCGGATCAGAATAAATGCATTCTCCGATTGTTGATTGGTAGCCTCGTCGAGTGCGGTGTTGGGGTTGGTGAGTATGGCGGCATTTAGCGGAGGGGCCTCGGAGGTAATGGCCAGGGCCTCGAGGTCCGACCGAGGCGAGATGCCAAATTCGTCGTTGAGCTCTTCGATCAGCCCGGCGGCCTGATGATTGCTCTCCAGCAGGTCGAAGGTCCGATCATATAGCGGCGAGTCGCGCATCTGGTCGAAATCGGCGAGGATGACGGTGTCATGTATCTGCGGAAGCTCTTCGGCGAGATCCGTAGCGGCCGCAGCCGTCGTCGGAATCGAAGCAGCGAGGCATAAGGTGAGAAGGGCGACCGCCAAAATAGCGGGAACTCGTGATCCTGCGTTCATGGGAGCTTCCTCGAATAGGAGAGCGCATTGCGACGGACGTTCGCCCAACGGCGCATGGCTAACTTATGGGTACGACTCTAGATTTACGGGGCCACGGTGTAAAGTCACTTCGCGGCCCTGTAATAAGGACGGGAAAACCTGCGTTTTCTTCAAATAACGACTGGTTGCTTCCCTTCGCCGATCTGCGTGTTGTAGCGAATCGGGCTCCCCTTCGTATTCCACGCCGGCGAATGGGGGGGGGTCACCTGCGAGCACCGAATCTCAAGATTGTCCTTGACGGGCGGCAATCGGGCCTCTATAAACTGCCGTCCCTCGACGAGGAACCGGTGGCCGCCGACCGTGGCCACTGCGACCGAAGACTCGATACGAGGTTGACGAGGATTGCACAAATACTCCTTGACAGCCGGGGTTGACGG
>CAYUPT010000261.1:0-6090 GCA_964446725.1 uncultured Bradymonadales bacterium
CAGGGTCGAAGCAACGCAGTCTCGACTCGACGGAATACATCCCGAGACAGCCGCCGAAAGGCGCGTCATGTCCCGACAAACTAAGCAAGTCGCCTCAACACAGGACGGGGCGGAGGCCGGAGGGGCCGAAACGAGCCGAATCGCCGACGTCATTGCCAAATTTTGACGTCATCGAACGCGGGAGGGCACGACTGTGTCCGATACCGGAGGCGGCGGGGTGATGAGTAAGCTCGAAGATGCCGTCGGTCGCCGGGATCGGCCTGTCTAAAGCTCGACTAGAAATTGAAAAATATCGTGTCCTGTGGTATCGGTGATCTACGATGTTCAAAAGTGAATTTTTATTCATCGCCGCCTCGATGGGGCGACTTCGGCTCATGGATTGATGATGAACAGGGTTTGGAACGTCTTACTCGTCGGGGCTCTTGTGGTTCCACTGGCCATGATGGCCTGCAGCGATGACGTCGCTTCCGGTGGAGACTGTCCTGCGGGACAGAGCTACAATCCGATCGACGGTGAATGCACGACCTGTTCGCAGGGAGAAGACGTCAATCCTCTCAGCGGTGAGTGTGAACCGGTCGATGACGATAACGGCACGGAGTCCAACGGAGGCTCCGATAACGGCGGTCAAGACACCAATGACTCGACCAATCAATCCGATAATGACGGCCCCGGCTATCAGGGAGACGGCGTCGAGCCACCGCATGATCCCTACGATCCCGATGCACCGGGGTCGACGGAGTATCACAGCTGTGATTCCGATGACTTCAGTGGTCTGGACTCTCCGCAATTTATTCACCACGCATCGGCCAATTATCTGGTCGCTGCCAACAGTGGTATCGAGGTCTCCACTGTCGATACCGACACAGTTCCCGTCGAGGGGCACGTACTGGAGGACGGAGATGACGGCTACGCCGGTTTCGTCGTCTCTGTATCGCCGCCTTCGGGCCAGACGACAGCCGTCGGTGCGTCGGACTGGGTCTTCGACAGTATCGGGGACGTATCCGGCTATAATCCGACGCGTCAGGGAGACGGTCAATCCTATCTGACACACGATAATTTTCAGGCTTCCATCCTCAATCACATCTCCATCGACACCGATGATGTTCCCGGTGATGTGCGCGACAAGGTCGTGGCTCGACTCCATGGTCAGGCCGGCGATGATCTCGACCATTCACTCAGTGAGACCGCCGATGGCGACGGCTCCGGTATCCATCTGGTCTACAAAACGGTGGTTCGCGGTGACGATCAGGTCATCGTCATCGGCGGCATCACGACCACCGATCGCCACGAGACGCCGGACTCCGAGGCCCGATTTGCCGTCCAGGACCTCGCCGGCGGTTCCTCGGTGGCCGGCGCCGGCGAGACGATGAGCGAGGAATGCGTATCGTTAGAGCTAAAAGATACCGACGAAGTCGACATCATCATTTCTCTCGATGCGTCGGGGTCGATGACCGATGTTCAGAGCAATCTTCAAAACTTCACCGACGAGTTGACCCAGGTACTCGACAATGCGGGAGTGGACTGGCGGGTGGGAGTCACCGGTGTCGACTGCAACGAGATCTGGGATGACGACGATGTCAGTCCGGAGTTCCGGGCACTGTGGCCGGACCCCGATGAGTGGGAGGGCGAGGATCTGCCATTTATCGATTTCGATATGGGCGCTCCCTGCGAGGAGCCGAGCAGCGGCTTTATCGGCGGTGATGATAATAACGGTCGGCTCATGGAGGGGACCTTCACCACCGATCCCGACGAGATCGAAGACCGACTGGGAATGGTCAGTGGTACGGGGCTGGAGTACACGCTGACGATGGGACTGGCCGCCCTAGATCACACGCTTCCGCGCGCTGACGACGACCCCGAACAACTCAGAACGCACGCCGCACCGGTGGTCATCGTGGTAACCGATGAAAATGAGCAGTTGTTCAAAGATGAGTTCGGAAACTGGATTTCCGGAGGCAACGACCCGCTTTCCACAAGTCAGCAGGCGGAGTTGCATAACTATATCGATCCCTGGCTCGGCTTTGTAAATCGCCCCGATCTCAACGCGACGATCTCCGGGTTGTACTGGGTTCCCTCCACCAGTTGCGCTGGCGGAGAAGATGTGGCGCACGGAATCCATCACGTCGTCGAACAGACCGGAGGGACCTACGATTCGATCTGCGCACCCGATGTGACCGACGCCTTTTCCGATATCGCCGATGCCACCCAGGATCTGGAGACCGGCCTTCACCTCATCGGCAACCCCTGGTCGGGGAGCGTGGAAGTCGATATTGAATCGGACGGCGGAAGCGTCGAGGCCCTGGCGCGCAGCATCGCCGACGGATTTGATTTTGACTCCACCAACAACAGCCTGTACTTCGAGGGACCGTCGGCCCCCCAGGAGGGCGACCGGGTTGTCGTGCCCTACCTGCAGTGGGACCGAAATGCCGTTCCCTGCAGCGCGTCCAATCCCTGTCCCGATGGCATGGAATGCGCCAAGGGGACCTGCCAATAACAGACTCAAAAGCGCAGGTGAATACCGATGGGGGGACGCGTTGAGTGCGTCGTCGTTCGCAACAGCCGGCGCACAGAGCGCGGTTATGGTGGGTTGAAGTACTGAATTTCGGTGGGAACCTTCGATTCCGGCCCATCGATTCCGCAGAACCGAGACGTTGTCGATGAAGTACACCTACGCACAGGCGCTGGGCTGGCTGGCGCTGTACAGTATTCTGGCGCTGTTGCCGCTGGCCATCGTATTTGTTGGAACGGCGCCGCCGGCCCGGAGTTTCTGGGTCGAGTTGGGCGTTGGCCTGGGCTTTGTCGGTCTGGCGATGATGGGGCTTCAATTCGTGTTGACCGGCCGGTTCGAATCCTTTGCCTCCGGGATGGGCCTCGACAATATGCTCCAATTTCACCGGCAGGCGGGGATGGTGGCCATCGGGTTTATTATGGCTCATCCGGTGGTCTTAATTGCCGCCGAGCCGGCGTATGCCGTATTTTTCGATCCGACGGTCAATGCACCGCGGGCGGTGGCCCTGACGGTGGTGTCGATCTCGGTGCTGGCAATTGCGGCGACCACCCTGTGGCGCCAGTCCTTCGGGATTCCCTACGAGTGGTGGCGCGCCGCGCACGGCGGTTTGGCCTTTCTGATCGTCGTCATCGGACTGGGCCATGTGTTGATGGTCGGCTACTACGTCGATGTGCTGTGGAAGCAGTTGGTCTGGATCGGCGTGACCGGCGGCGCGCTGGCGCTCTTGATGTACGGACGCGTCATTCGCCCCTGGTTGCTCTCAAAGCGCCCCTGGGTTGTGGACGATGTGCGGCCGGAAAAGGGCTCGAGCTGGACCGTTCGTCTGCGTCCAAAGGGGCACGACGGACTCGATTTTGAGGCCGGCCAATTTTGCTGGCTGACCGTCGGGCCCACCCCGTTTACGCTGCAACAACACCCGTTTACCGTCGCGTCTAGCGCCGAATGTCCCGATGGCATCGAGTTTACGATCAAGGAATTGGGCGATTTTACGGCCACCATCGGCGATATTCCATCCGGAACATCGGCCTTTGTGGAGGGACCGTTTGGAGCCTTTACACTCGATGAGTCCACCGCCGACGATGGGGCCGTATTCTTGTCTGCCGGCGTCGGGATCACACCGGTGATGAGTATGCTTCGAACCCTTCGAGACCGCGGTGACATGCCGCCGTTTCAACTTGTCTACGGAAATCGCAGTGTCGACGACGCCATCTTTTTTGACCGAATCAATGACATGGCCCGTAAACTCCCACTGGAGGTCGTTCATGTCCTGGAGGAGCCGCCCGACGACTGGGATGGTCATCGCGGCATGATAACAGCCGAATTACTCGACGATGTGCTATGGGATGACGACGGCCGTCGCCGCTACTACGTCTGCGGGCCGGGGCCGATGATGGATGTCGTCGAGCAGTATCTCGTCGACCGGGGAATCGATGGACGCCGGATTTTTTCGGAGCGCTTCGCCATTGTGTGAGCTTTTGGGCGACGGAGAGCATCCATGATTCATATTCGCGTAAAATGGGCGGCCTTCGGGGCGGGTCTGCTCTTTTTACTGGTCGTTGTCGCCGTCGCCTGGCTGCGCGCGCCCTTGATGTAATGCGATCTGACGCGAGCTTTGAATACCGCGAATCGCCGCCGTGCTCTTATCGGCGCTGATTCGAGATTTCACGATCCGAGAACCCAACTGGTTATGAGCAGTACACCCATTGCAGTAGTCGGTGGCGGCATTGCGGGGTTGACGACGGCCCACGCACTGCGCCGGGCGGGATGGCCCGTCCAGGTCTTTGAGCAGGCACCGCAGCTGCGGGCCACCGGCGCCGGTATTACGGTGCAGGCCAATGCCATGGTGGCTCTGGAGTCCATCGGTTGCGCACAGCGCATCGCCGAGGCCGGCTACCCGCTAGGCAAGGGGACGATTCGGCACTTTGAGGGCCGGGTGCTCAGTGGCTTCGATATGCGCGAGATCGCCCGCGAGGTCGGCCACACGGGAGTGGCGATTCACCGTCAGCGACTCGTGGAACGACTGGGACAAGATCTGGAGGACGTGCTTCATTTTGGCGCTCGGGTCACCGATATCGACCATCTCGACGAGGGGGCGGCCATTGAATTCGACGATGGACGCCGCCAGCGCTTCGGCGGTGTCGTCGGCTGTGACGGGCTGTATTCGGCGGTGCGCCGCGCACTTTTTGGCGACGAACAACTGCGCTACGTCGGCTACACGACCTGGCGAGGGATCGCCGAAATGCCGGCCGATGAGGCCCGTTCCACCGAGTACTGGGGGCCCGGAAAGCGCTTTGGTTCAACACCGATCTCGGACGACGAGGTCTACTGGTTTGCCGTCGACAATGCGCCGGAGGGCGAGCCACCGGTCGATGAGATGCTCGATGAAGTCGGCCGCCGCTTCAGGCACTGGAACGACGACGTCCACCGCGTTCTTGAGAAGACGATCGAAGAGACGGTCCTGCGCACCGACACCCACGACAGAGAGCCCATCGAACAGTGGGGACGAGGCTGTGTCACCCTTCTCGGAGACGCCGCTCATCCCATGACCCCCAATCTCGGTCAGGGCGGCAGTCAGGCCATCGAGGACGCCGTGGTACTCGGTCGGGTGCTGAGCGATGAGGCCAGTATCGCCGATGGCTTTCGGCGCTATGAATCACTGCGCGCCCGGCGCGCCAATCGACTGGTTCGAGAGTCCCTTCGCCTCGGCGAAATCGCGCAGTGGGAGCATGCCATCGCCCGTGGCCTTCGCGATTTTGGAGTTCGACTGATTCCGCAGTCGATGACAGAACGCCGGTTTTGCGAATTGAGTGACTTCGAGGGGTGGTATCAGTCCGTCGCTGACCGCTGAAGCGAGCGCTGCCAAAAAAGATGGTTTCAACGGGAAGTCCGGGGTGGGTTAGGCTGTTGTAATATTGTCGTGACAGCGGATCGCATTCGACGCCGTTCGATGCCTATGGGCCGGACGTCGCGATAGCACCGACGTGTCGACGCTTTTTGATGGCCACGAGAGCGGCAATCCAACGCGCTGTCGCCGCGATTGTCGACATCCATTCAACCCGGTCTTGCCAGCCGCATCGATGTGAGGAGTTCAAGGAGTTGAATCGTGAGTTGGAGGCTGAATACGAGAAGGTATCGCCGCGACAGCCTGCGGCGAGTGAAGCAGGCGCCGGGAGACAAACGGAAGGGTTGCGGCGTCGATCAACAGAGAGCAACGCTATGACGCGAGCAGTGACAGCCAGAAGTTTTCGCCTCGAGGGAATCGAAGCGGGACGACAAGCGGCCCGGGAGGCCGCCTCAAAGCTCGGCAGTACCGATGCCGATCTGGTCCTCGTATTTGCGACCGCCGGCTACGACCATCCGCAGGTCCTGCAGGGCGTCACCGAGATCTTTGCGCACAGTCCGTTAAGTGGGTGCTCCGTCGAAGGTGTCATCACCGATGACGGCTCCAGCGAGGATACCCACGTCGTCGCCGTCATGGCCCTGGCGTCGCCGGTCTTTGACATGGCTACTTTTTTGGCGGGCGGTGTCACCGACGACATCGAGGCCTGTACCCAGTCGGTCATCGACGAGGTCGGCCAGGA
>CAYUPT010000262.1:0-6081 GCA_964446725.1 uncultured Bradymonadales bacterium
GGGCAAGCCCGCCACCGAATTGTTGTGGGGGCCATCGGTTGTTAGCTCACAAGGCGTATTCCCCGATAGCGCAAGGCATATCGGGGCCTTAGGGAGCGGCAGTTGGTGCGATCCCAGGCAAAGGAACCGGATTGTCTTTGGATGGATGAAAATTTTTGGTGTGAGGGATCAAAAATTTGAGACCGAATATTCTGGAATCCGGCACATACCGTGGATTTCGGCGTCTCAACCCCTGTTTGCAAGCGGAATGCGCATTGCATACTGATCTACGAGGCATGACCAACGGAGAGGGAAGGCTCTTTTCTAATTGGAACGTTATAGCAGGGTATTGATCATGATTCGTTCTCGTTTACTGGCGATATCGACACTATTTTTCGCTCTGTGCCTCGTGCTCATCGGCGCCGGCTGTGGGGCGCTGAACTCCGATACCGCACAGGATGAATTGGATGAGGGCAATCAACAACAAAACGATCAATCGGACGACAACGATGCCGATGATAATGACGATTCGTCGGCCAGCGGCGATGACGACAATCAATCAAACGGCGATTACTGTCCTAAGGTCTACGAACCGGTCTGCGGCGAAGACGATGTCACCTACGGCAATGACTGCATGGCCGAATTGGCCGGCGTCGATGTTGCCTATGACGGAATGTGCGATGACGCCGACAAGCTGTGTCCCGGCGTCTACGATCCGGTCTGCGGTGACGACGGCAACACCTACGGTAATGAATGCCAGGCCGAATTGAGCGGTGTCGACGTCGAGTCCCCCGGAGAATGCGAAGACGACGGCCAGGAGGGCTGCATTTGCACCGACGAGTGGGCACCGGTCTGCGGCGAGGACGGTGAAACCTACGCCAATGCCTGCCAGGCGGACTGCGTCGGAGTCGACGTTGATTACGACGGAAAGTGCGACAGTGACCTCGTGGGCTGTCCCGATATCTGGGCGCCGGTATGTGGCGAGGACGGCAATACCTACGGCAACGACTGCGAGGCCGACAAGGCCGGGGTCGACGTCGACTACGAGGGAGAGTGCGATGAGGACAACGGCGACGACGATGATGCCGTGGGCTGTCCGGACGTCTGGGACCCGGTGTGTGGCGAGGACGGCAATACCTACGGCAACGATTGCGAGGCCGACGAGGCCGGAGTCGACGTCGACTACAAAGGCGAATGCGGGGATGACGACGATGACGGAGACGCCGGATGTATGTGTCCCCAGGTCTACAACCCGGTCTGCGGTGAAGACGGCAACACCTACGGAAATAGCTGTGAAGCCGATTGTGCCGATGTGGAGGTCGATTACCCGGGGGAGTGCGACTGATCGGCTGACACCGATCTACGCCTCCATGTGAACACAAAAAATGCCCGCCGGTATCGTCGCCGGCGGGCATTTTTTTGATGAGCGGCGGGGGTCACATCGAGATCGAGCCCTCGCGAAAATCGGTCTGACTGATGTGGACGTTGAGCACCACCGGCGTGCCTTGGGCGGCCAGTTCCTTGGCTCGGTCGATGGCCTCGTCGGCCTCGTCGATATCAGTCACCAAAATGCCCTCCGCACCATAGCCCTCGGCGACGGTGTGGTAATCGGTTCGGCGCAGCGTGGTGGCCACGTCGTCGTCCAGAATTTGGACCTGTTCGCGCTCGATCTGAGCCCAGGATGCGTCGGTGCCAATCACTGCAATCGGCGCCAGGCCGTGGCGCACACAGGTGTCGAATTCGGCGAGACTAAAGGCGCTGGATCCGTCGCCCCAGATCAGCCAGACTTCACTGTCGGGACGGGCGACGGCGGCGCCGGTCGCAAAGCCGCCACCGACTCCCAGCGTTCCGAATACGCCCGGATCGAGCCAGCGAAGTGGCCCGCGGGGACGCAGAATATAGGCCCCGGTGGCCACGAAATCACCGCCGTCGACGACCAGCACACTGTCGTCGTCCATCTTCTCTTCGATGCGCTCAAATAGAGCGATGGGATTGACGCATTCCAGCTGCTGGCGGCCCGTTTCGGCGATGGAGGCGTCGCGCTCGTCTTCGCGGGTCTGTAATTGTTCAAACCATGTTGAGCGGGGCGGGGCGGAGGTACTCTCGTAGGAGAGTTCGCGAATAAATTCACCGGGGTGCATCGGCAGGGCGACGTCGGGGCGTCGATTCAGTTTGAGCGCCTCATCACTGAGGTTGGCGGCGGTGACGGTGGTATCATCACCGAAGCACTGGCCGTACTTGAGTCGGAAATCAAAGGGGAATCCGGCGATGAGCGCCAGATCGCATTCACCGAGGGCCCGGGAGCGGCGGTGGCGAAACTGGATGTCGCTGTAGCGACCCAGAAGTCCGCGGGCACTGCCGGCGAGAAAGGTGGGAATGCCCAGTTTTTCGACGGCCTGTGCCAGGCTCTTGGCCTCGTCGGGGCTGTAGTTGACCAGGGCCTGGGAGCCGACGACCAGCGCCGGTCGTTCAGCGCGCTGGAGTTGCCCGGCGACCTCCTCGATCAGCGGGGACAGATCATCGGCGCCGAGTTCCGGTATTGACGGCGGATTGTAGCGAATTGGGTTCGCCGGCGCCCGGAATTGCTTCATCAGATGGGCCTGAAGATACAGCTTGAGGGCGCGCTGACCAAATCCGCTGGGCTCGTCGACGCCGCTCTGTTTCATAAACCACTCGCGGACGACGTCTTCCGGATACAGCAGATCGACGGGGACCTCGATAAAAACCGGGCCCGGCGTGCCGGATGTCGCGATCTCTAGGCCTCGTTCGACCGCCGGTTCCAGCTCCTTGACCCGCGACAGCGAGGTCGCCCACTTGGTCAGTGGCTCCATCAGGCTCAACTGGTCGATGTCCTGAAGGGCGCCGCGGCCCTCGAGGAGCGTAGCCGTGGCGCCGCCGAAAATCAGCAGCGGAGACTGGGCCATCTGGGCATTTTTGACCGCCGTGACAGTGTTGGTGACCCCGGGGCCGGCGGTGACGGCGGCAACTCCGGGGATGCCGGTCAGCCGGGCGACGGCGTCGGCCGCAAAGACGGCGCTGACCTCGTCGCGCACATCGATGACATCGAGTCCGCGCGCCTTGGCACCGGTTAACAGCGGCGAGATATGTCCGCCACACAGCGTAAAGAGATGCTGAACTCCGCGCCGGGCGAGTACTTCGGCGATCATGTCGCCGCCGTGTCGTTGAGCCATCGTCATCTGCTCCCAAAGCAGGAAAGGTCAGTTCACTGTCATTGCCATTTACGGTTCGTAGTCCAGCAAGTCACCGAAGTGTTCGGCGTGCTTCCATTTGAATCGACCGCGGAGCAAAAAGTAGGCGCGGTTGTACGAGCCGCAGGCGTCGATGAGGCTCCGGATATCATAGCGATCGAATTCGCGCCGAAGGCCGGCTCGTTCGCTCAATACGAAGGCGCCATCGCCGTGGTGTAATCCAATTTCGTCGCGGAATGCCAGAAACGGGTCGTAGGCGTAGGTCAGCCCATGATCGGCGGCCCATTCGCGCGTCGATTCCGTATTCCACATCCCGGCGGCTTCCCAGATGATGGGGTTTGAGAAATCGGTGCTGATCTGGTCGCGAAATTTCTCGAGCACTCCCCGCGAGCGGTCCCCCGGGGTAAACGAGACCGGCGTGCGCACAACAACGGCTTTCGCCGCCAATGCCTGTGCGCGCTCCCGGGTCTTGTCCCATCCCCGTTGCAGGGTATCGGGCAATTTGTCACCGGGGTTTTGGTAGGCCTCGACGAGTCCTTTGTTGACGTCGGGGTTGACGCGAAGCACGAAGGCAAAGCCCCGCGGTGAGTCGACGCGCCAGCCGTTGAGTGTCGAGATCTTCGGTGGGTTGTCGAAGCGCTCCAGGTCCAACTCGATGGCGTTACACAGCGAGAAATATTGATCCCAGTGTTTGGGAATTTCATCGCAGCCAAAATAGATCTTCGTCATCTCGGAATACCTCGGTGCATGGAGATTGGGCCCTCATAGAAAAGAGGCCAAAAAAACGTGGGATGGATACCGGAATTATTCGGCCGGTATCCGAGAGATGTTCGCCGGTGCCCGTCGACATCGATGGGTTACGGAAAGAGGAGTACATCGTCTTCGCCGTGGCGCGCAACCAGTTCGTCGATGCGGTTGAGCATGTCGCTGCGCTGTTGCCAGAAGACGTCGAGTCGACGCGTCTCTGCGGTGCGACCCTCGGGAAATAAGACCTGGTAGGTCGTGTCGCGGTCGAGGGCCTCAATCGTTTCGACAGTGCTCTGACTGAATCGGGTCGTCCATTCGAAGCGCTCGCGAACCCGGCGCGATGCTCGCGGCTGGAAGGCGTCACCGTTGTGGCGGCTGGCCATCGACATTCCGCGAACCGGGTTGTTCTTGCCATAGTCTTCGGTGCGCGTGAAGAACCGTTCCCAGTTATTGGTCAGATAGTCGAAGATCAGGAGGCTGGAGACCGACCGCGCAAGCTCGCCGGTCGACGTCTCTCCGGCGACGTCGACGAGCTCGTCGTAGAAGCGTCCGCCGTCGAGCCCCTGCAGGGCGTCGAGGCGCGAGTGTGCTGGGTCGTCGACGAAGTCGGTGGCGGCGCCGGCGGTCAACCAGTCGCGCCACAGCGGTCGGTATTCGATGGGAAACGGGGCTTCCGGAGTCTCGGGAATATACTCCAGGCTCCCGCGTACGACTTCTACGTCCTCTCCGTCGCGCTCGCGGACTGTCCAGGAGGCATCGGCGATGGTTTCGCTGATCGCCTGTTCGTCGCCGTCGAGTTCGTCGAGAAATTCGCGGGTGACCACAGCCGGCTCCACGCGGTGGGCGTCGAAGTGGCAGGCGACGAGTTCGCAAAAGCGCCAGGCCGCGATCTCGGCGCGCCAACCCATCGTCCAGCCATCGCGCTCCGGTTTAAACAGCAATTGCTCATGCGAGGTGTCCGGTGCTTCGAGGACGATTCCGCGATGATCGGCGACATTGTAGAATTGCCGGGCCGAATATCCGGTGGGATCGTCGAGTTCGGTGGTCTGGTACTGGAGCAGGGCCTCGTCGTCTTCCACGCTCTGGCGGTGGAGTTCGAAAAATTGCTCGTCGCCGTGGGCGGTGATTCCCTCCAATGCAATACTTCGAGCCCGCGAGTAGTCCTGATTGTCGTGCAGCACTTCTGCAAATTGGGCCAGAAAGCTGCGGCTGCGGTGTCCATCGGCGTACTGACCGGACATGACTTCGGCGGCCCGACGGGTGTCGCCTTCATCGAGATAAAAGTGAGCCCATTCTTCATCGTCGGCCATCGCCGCCGTCTCCCGGACGGTGTTGTCTACCCGCTGGCGGGCCTGGGCAATGGCATCATCGATGGCGGGGTCGGGCCCGGCGGTGTCCTCCGGATCTTCGGCCGCTTCGTCGCTATCGGCCGGGCTCCATCCGACGGTATCTTCCAGGATGTCGTGGCCCGTCGGGGTGACCCACAGGGCGCCGGCGATCCCCAGAATAGCCAATCCGAGGACCGTGCCGGCGATGTAGGCCGTGGTCCGCGACTTCGACTGTTGAACATCGTACAGCGTCTCTTCAGCGCGCTGGAGACCGGGCTCGTCGAAGTCGCCGCCTTGCTCCGATGGCCGCTCCGACGTCTCCGGTGTTCTCTCTGGGCCACTGGATCGGGCCGGGGCGCTGTCAGGTCGGGGCTTGTCAGCGGGCTGCGGTGAATCATCTGGTCTGGGCGAAGCGGAGTCGTCGGATTCAACCGGCGCCGACGGCGTGCCGGACTGCGCTGCGCGCCGGGATTCGGTGGATGACTCCGATTGCTCGAACGGCGGGGCGGACTGCGCCGGGTCGCCGACGGCATCGACGTCGCTCGTCGATGTCGATGCCGGTTGTGGCTCGTCGGCCTTCGGCTCGGGCTGTTGTGGTTTCTCTGGCGTCGGCTCGACGCTTTCCGGCGCAGGCTGTTGTGGTTTCTCCGGCGAGGGCTTGTCGTCGGCGGAGACCGATTCGTGAACTCCCGTTGATTTGGATGCCATTCGCGCCAGTTCAGCACTCGACATCTCCGTGGTCGACGGTTCCGGTGGTGGGGCATCACCGCCGCCGGTCTCTGGAGCCATCTCGGGGGGCCGCGTCGAGGCTTTTGGCA
>CAYUPT010000263.1:0-6071 GCA_964446725.1 uncultured Bradymonadales bacterium
GACCGAATCCCGACAGACACTGTCGGTGATCAGCTACTACGAGGCCGTCGACAGCGAACGGCGCCGGCGGTTTGTCGGACGGATCGTGCCCGCCGGGGGAGGAATCGGGGTCAATATCACCGCCGAATACCAGCGAGAAGTGGACAGTGACGGCGAGACCGACTGGGAAGATCAGGCCCGGGAGAGCGTGGAGCGCGAAGCGCGTCCCGATGA
This sequence comes from uncultured Bradymonadales bacterium, assembly GCA_964446725.1. Lineage (GTDB taxonomy): Bacteria > Myxococcota_A > Bradymonadia > Bradymonadales > Bradymonadaceae > SLJM01. The sequence goes on from CAYUPT010000263.1 coordinate 214, forward strand.
GCTGGCTCTGGCCCGCAGCGTTGAGCGTATGTACAACGCCGGCGGGCCGTGACCGGCAATCAGCGACTCCTCACGAGCCGTTGAAGAGGCCGCAAGCCGGTGGCCGACAACGCCAGCAACATCAGGACTGCGACCACCACGGCGGTCGGTGTGGTACCGGATTGTGAACAGCCGCAGCCGGTGCCTTCGGGGGCATCGTCGGGCAGCGACGGAAAGCCGGCGTCCGGGCCGGTGACGCCGCCGAGGTCGTCGGATTCTACCGGTTTATCAGGACCGTGTTCGGGCGGGATGATCTCGACGTCGAGCAGGTCACCGACTCGATGGGCCTGACCGTCGCGTCCGATGACCACCAGGGCCGCACACCAGTGGCCGACCATCAATGCATCGGCCGCCAGTCCCGACTCGGAGAACGCCTCGGATTCTCCGGCGTCCAGATCAAGGCGATTGTCGTCGGACCACCAGAGGCCATCAAATTCGTGATCGGCGTCGAGTTCATCGCAGCCGATGTCGTCGACGCGCAACTCGACGCCGCGCAGCGAAATGGACTCTCCGGTGTCGTTTTGAAGTGAAAAGTCTAGTTCGGCGCTGTTGTCAAATGCCAGGGGCAGCGGCGTCAGGTCGGGGCCCGGATCGACGGTCAATGCCGATGGTGACAGGCCGGGAGCGCCGAAGGCGTCGGCGTAGTAGCCGACCGTGCCCGTGCCCCCGTGGCCGTCGGCGACGTCGAATTGCACAGGTGCCGCATCGAGGACCGGCGAGGTGTCGACGCGCGGGGCGTCGCGCTCTGGATCGAATAGGTGGAGCCGGTGGTTGGTATGGGCCTCGTTCCATACGCCGGGCTGGCGGGTCGCGGCGATGATGAGGCCCGACTCGAGGAGGCGGCCCGCCTCGAATTGCCCGCCGATGTCGGTGTCATCGCCGATGCCGAAGCGCCAGGTGACGTCGCCGTCGGCGTCGATGCGTTGGATGGCGTCGCGACTGGTGATCAACAGCCCACCGTCGACGTCGCCGAAGACATCGCGCACCGGATGGAGATCGTCGACGACGGTGGTATCCGAAAACTCGGTGTCGGCATCGGAGACCAGCGTCAATTCGGGCTCGGCGCCGTCATCGAAGGGCAGGACCTGGACCGACGACAGACCGTCTTCGGGCCACCGGACAGCGACGGCCGTTCGGTTGTCGGGGAGTACAACGGCCTGTTCGATACTTCCCGGGGCGCCCTGATGGGTCAGACCGAAATTCCAGATATTGGTCTCGTCGATGGTGTCGTACAGCAGTAGTTGTCCCGACAGGTCGTGGCCAAATAGCAGTAATTCCGGTTGATTGGGTGCCACGTAGCCGGCGGCGACGACGCCCGGTGGCCGGCGGTACTGGCCGGCGTGGCCGAAGGCGTCGACCTGGTGTCCCTGCTCATCGAAGATGACCGCCCGGCGTCCATCGCCGTCGCCGACCATCAGGTGGCCGCCGGGCAAGACGACGATGTCGGAGTAGGTCGCCCAGTCGGCGTCACTAAGCGACAGTGGCAGCGCCCAGCCGCCGTCGATACTCGCCGGTGCGTCCGGGGGCGAGTCGATATGAAAGACCGGCAGCTCGTCGATGGCCCCGGCGGTGACGACGTAGACGTCGTCACTCTGGGCGTCGGCGTCGCCGATCCCCATTATTGCGACGGCGAACGCGGCGCACAGGGCGACGACAGCCGGGCTGAGGCCTGTAGCGAGACAAGAGCGCTGTCGGTGAGAGGTCACTAAATTCAATCGATGGGCCGCCGGGTTGTGGATTGCGGATGCACAGGCGCGAGTGGTCGACAGTGTCGATAATAGTCGATGGTGGGGCCATAATTCCAATGGCCGATCGAAATCCGTGGTCGGCGGTCATCGATGCTGGGTGGGTAACCTTCTGGCTTGCGATCTGTGTGAATTTGCTCACCCTGCCAAAGAAAGCGTGTCGAGTACTTTGTCCCACGGGCGTCGACGCCATTGCGAACCTCTCGTGGTGGTGTGAGGCGTGGCAGTCGAGTTGTAGCGACGGATTCGGTATGGATGACGATCAGCTCGGATCAATTCGGACCCGTGGCCGCCCCGAGATCACCGGACAGGGCCGGGAGGTGATGACCTTTCATTTGCACCGGTATCTGTCGGGATGGCTTCGCGAGGTTCGGTGCAACCAGGTAATGGTCGCCGTCGGATTTCCGTCCAGTGACGCCGATCTGGGAGCCTATCGGGTCGGCACCGATGGCGCGTCGTCGGTGCGAACCGGCTGGAAGTACGCCGATCTGGAGGACGCCTGGCGCTTTGGCAACGGTCAGATCGTCTGGGAGGCGCCGTCGGGCGAGGCCATCGGATTTGATGTGGTCGCCGTCTACGACGAATCGGCAGAAGGTGACGAGCGCGTATCATCGCAGGTCGTCGGATTTGCGACAGTGCGCAAAGACCAGGGCCTCGACGATGCCGAATTGGATCGGTTGAGTCGCCAAGTCGCAGAGGCCATCGAGGTCGCCCGGCGAAATTCGGCCCGGTTATTTTTCGAAGAACAAAGCGAGCAGCCCGTCAAATCACTGCTGTATGCGATCATGGATCGCCTGCCGGAGTGGTGTGGCTGCGATCATGCGGCATCGGTGTTGTTGACCCATGATCTGGACGCCATGACCCTGGAGGACTCCCGGCAGGGCGCCTTCGATGTACTGGCCGAACGGGTCTTTTTCGGCGATGACGACGAGCAATCAGATCGGCTGGTGGGTATGGCCGTAGAGACGACGGGGCAGTCGCCGTCGGTCGTCGACGACGCACTGCGCCGTCATCGTCAGTCGCCGCAGCAATCCTATTTTTTGTATCGACGGTCCGAATCGTCGACCACCTGGCAGGCTGTCGACGGCAAACCACGGGACTGCCGTCTGTGGCACCGAATCGAGGGGCGACCGGAGCATCGGACGGTGATGTTCGTTCCGCTGACCGCCGGGGCCAGTGGCGGCCGAGATCTCCTGGGATTTCTCGTCATCTCCTGGCGCGATGCGGTACAGCTGGCGCCGGCCGTCGATGATGTTGTCGCTGGCGTGGGCCATCAACTCGGTCAGTTGCTGCGTCAGTCGCCGCTGTACACGATGAGCGTGCGCAAATTGTGGGTGGCCCGGCGGGTTCGCGATCGCATCGAGGAGGCCATCGCAGCCCAGCGACGCGGCGTGGAGGCCATCGAAGAGGCCATCGGCGCCGTCAGTCAACTGGTCGCCGAACACGTCGATGTGCCCTCGTTTGCCATCGGGTATCTCATCGACGGATCCGACGGCGGCAAACGGCGACTGCGCTACGTCCATCCCCACGGATGGACCCGATACGAAGATCTGGAACTGGATGTCGACGTCCCTCCCGAGCGGCGCGTCGACTCCGGCGTGTCGGCGCTGGCCTTGCGCCTGGGTCGTCCGATTGTACTGGCCGGAGGATACGGAGAGGGGGCGGAACACAACTTCCACAACCATCTGTGGGTCGACGAAGAGGCCGGCGCGCTATACGACCGCCGCGACGTCGATCGGAGCGTCGACGAATTGCGAGAGCAATGCCGACCGCTTCGCGACTACTACAAGCCGGCCCGCCAGTCGGCGTACGCCACGCTGTCGTATCCCATCGTATTTTCCAGCGAGCAACGCGGGGTGCTGACCGTGGAAGTCGAGCGCGGCACCGACTGGCTGTGGTGGACCGGATTTGGAGGCCACCTCTTTTGGGATACCATCGCCCGCGAGGTCGGCCTCGGCCTGTACGAATTGGCTGCTCAACAGGGCTGACTGCGCTGACTCAGTCGCGCAGTGTCCGGACTTGTTTGGCCAAATCGGGAAGGGCAACGCCGGCCTTGTCGCGAATCAGGATATCGCAGATATCGGAGAGCGCCGAGGAGTTGGGATTGATCTCGATGAGCGTCGCTCCCTGCTGTCGCGCTATTTTGGGCAGTGAGGCCGCCGGGTGGACCAGTCCACTGGTGCCGACAACAATGCACGCATCGGCCCGTCTGGCCGCTTCGGCACTGTGTTCGAGGGCCTCCTCGGGAAGGGCCTCGCCAAACCACACAACGCCCGGCCGAAGGGGGCCTTCGCAGCGCTCGCAGCGCGGCAATTGCCCCAGATCCAGCGTTAAGCTTTCGAAGGCGTATCCGCAGTCGTCACAGCGCACTTCGAGAAGCGAGCCGTGGAGATGATAGATCGGCGGGCGGTAGCCGTTGTCATCGGCCGCGGCCTCCAGCAGGTGGTCCACATTCTGGGTGGCGAAGACGTAGTTGCGGTCCAGGGCCGCCAATTCGACCAGTGCCCGGTGGCCGGGATTCGGATCGAGGGCGTCGATCTGGTCGCGGCGATCCTGGTACCACTGCATCATTTCCCGGCGGTCGCTGTCGAAGGTCGAGGCCCGCGTCAGACGAGCGATGTCGGAGTCCTGATAGACACCGTCTTCGCCTCGGAAGGTCGGGACCCCGGATTCGACGGAGAGCCCACTGCCGGCGCAGACCAACACCTCGGAGGCATCGGCAAGTGTTGTGGCGGCGCGTTCGATGGCGTGTTTCGTCATGGGATTGGGCGGGTTGTAGAAGCGGTCGACGATGTTGTTGAGCATCGACCCGGCCCGTTTGGTGACTTTGGAGATCAGTTGTCGGGCAAGGTCAGCGGGCACGGCATACCAGGTGTATGAGCGCGGCGACGAAACGGCAATTGGCAACGATGGCGCCCCGCGTCGCCTGTCGAGGCGCGACGTAAAGACAACTGAGCTGGGCCTCGTTTCAGTCCCAGCGAAGGGGCACGGGGGCGGCATCGACGGGCTGGAAACCGACCCGGGTCGGCACAAAACCACTGAACTGGCGCGAGCGAAGCCGGTTTTGAATCGTCACAATGGTCTGCGAGCCGTCGGCCTCCAACAGCACCGAAAAGGTGGCTTCCATATCGGGGTGGCCGACGGTCAGCCGCCCGCTGTCACTGCCGAGCTGATGGCCCGTGATGCGAAGCTTCGGGATGTCGATATAGCGCAGGGCATCGGCGTGGAGTTCAATAAAATCTTCGGAATCTCCATAGGCCTCGCGAAGTCGGTCGTAGACAGTCTGGAAATCGACATTGTAAGTGACCGCGAAGTCGACACGCCGATCTTCGGCAACCCGCTCTTCGGAGACCTGATCCCAGGGAAAGGCCAGGGGAGCTTCATCGAAGCGATCGGTGACGACCAGGTCGCTCACCGATTGGCGTTCCGGAGCATAGGGCGCGTCGCCGGCTATAGCTACAGCCGGCGCGCAGACGATCACAGTGACAAGCAGTCCAATAATCTGCCGGAACTTCATGGTGAGGCCTCAGATGTGCAAAATGAAGCGATACCGAACCATCTCTCGGCGAAGTGTAGCGCAGCGCGAAGCTGAGGCCAACAGGGGCGTAAGCCCGTAGTTTGATTGTTCGCCGCGTCGTTGGTTGCTCCATGCCGACCCCATCGACCTCCGCTTCGCTCCGGCCACTTCCCCGACCCGGGGAAGGACTCCTCAGCAACCGTTTGCGGCCCGGTCGATTTCAGGCCGCCGGGGAGCAAAGTTTGAGAACATACGCAAAATCCAACCCCGAATCGTCGATAATAGTATTGGAAGGGATGTCGAGCGCTTGCTCTGTGAGTTCGCTCACACTCCGGGGTGATTTTATCGGAAAAGGCCTACCCCGGAGTAGCGCGCGAAGACGAGAATCGCATTTGCGAATTCTTCTGACCTTCTGAGACGGGCGGCGGCCCCTGTGTATGAGTGTAGTCGGGCGCAGTATCCGGGTCCCAACCCACCGTCAGGGTGGGCGGGCTTGGAATTGGTGCCGGGGCGCGCCGGTGCGGCGCAGCGTTCAACCGGGCGCTGCGGGAGTCGGG
>CAYUPT010000264.1:0-3628 GCA_964446725.1 uncultured Bradymonadales bacterium
TAGTCCGTGATATGCCGCGAAAGGAGTGGGCACAGGAGAGAGTGTGAGCCCGGCTGCGACTGCTGCATGGGAAGGTATCAAAACAGGAGGCCGCAGAAGGCGACCTCCCTGTCATCGAGGTCAATCAGACCTCGCGGACATTGGTCGCTTTCGGACCTTTCGGGCCGCGCTCGACATCAAATTCAACGAGGGCACCTTCGTCGACGGTTTTGAAGCCGCTCTGATCGGTGAGATCGTTGTAGTGCAAGAAGACGTCTTCGCCGCCGTCTTCACGCTCGATGAAGCCGTAGCCCTTGTCTTCGTCAAACCACTTTACGGTGCCGCGTACTGTCGTCTCTTCCATGGGTGTTCTCGTTTTTCAAGTTTGCTGTGATCTCGGGTTTTCCATCAACGTTGTACGACGGTTTGCGCCGTCGCCGACCCCGGTGTGCACTGCTCGGAGATGCAAATCGCATCACCACTGCTGTTCAACTCCGGAACTGATGTTCGCTACATTGCATAGTGCGCATCGAGCTTTGCTTCAAGTCAACAGTTTATATCGGGGTTACGCACGGGGTAAATGGTAAGCAAGAATTTGGCATCGAAAAGTCTGGAAACGAGACGGGAGGCGAATTTTTCGTCGAAGGGCGGCGACATCGTCGACGCGATGGCAGGCGACGGGCGATCTCAGAATGTGGGTCACGGTACTTCGACCCAGACCCATCCGCGCAGATCGCCCTCTGAGTATCCCGTAGCCCGATCGTCGGGATAGTGTTCGTCCAGTATATCCGGGACTCCATCGGCCAATTCATCGGTGTCACCGTGGCAATTGGTACAGGGGGCGGCGAGTTCGATGGGATTGACGGCTCGAAATTGCTCGCGGTCGGCGTAGTGGGGTTGTTGCTGGGCCTCTTCGATCATGGGCCACACCCAGTCAGGGCCGGTATTGTCGGGGTTTCTAAGCTTGTCGGAGACACGCCCGATGCGCACATCGAATTCGTCGCCGATGTCGGCGGTGATCGCGCTCGCTTCTTCGTGACAGACATCGACGGCGGCCGCAAACCCCTCCGCTTCTACGACTTCCATGACACGACCCATCAGTTGCCGGCGCAGTGCCTGGTCGGCTTCGTCGGCCCGTTCTTTGCGGGGAATGTCGGTTTCGGGATCGTCGATGTCGGCTTCGATGTCGTCGTCGGAAGTTTCACCAGAATGGACGGAACGTTCGCTCTCCGGGTCTTCGCCGGTGGGAGTATCTTCGTCTCGCTCGCAGCCGATATTCAACAGCAGAACAGCGATGACAGTGACGATCATCAAACGGTGGAGCATCATGATAGTTCCCGTTAGTTGAAAGATTGAGGTGTCGCCAACAGGCAAACCCGATATTCGATGGTCAGTCGCCGTCGGATTGCTGCTTTGACTTTTTGTGGTTCCAGATACCACTTCCGATGAGCGCCGGGGCAGCGACGACGCAAATGGGGCAGGCGAAGGTGCCGAACACCGCGAGAGAACCGGCGCTGGCAACGCCTAACGCCGTTCCGGCGACAGTGTGGTCTCGGGCTCGCTCGCGATAGCGGCATTCATCGTCAGTAGTATCTACGGCGAATTCATCGATGGTGCATTCCGACATGGGTTGCTCTCCGTTGATTCCGGTGATGGAGGTCGTACACGACACTTCGAGCAGAATTGGGGACACGGCGGTGAAGGCGGGCAGCTTCTACTGGCTGCCCGCCTTCAAGGCATTGATGAAGTATTCTGGCCATCACTCCATAAGCCAGCGGTGAATTAAAATTCCGACGACAAGAGCAGGTAGGAAATACAGCGCGGGAGTCACGAGGCCGGCGGCGGCGACAATTCCCGGTCCCGGACAGAAACCAGCGAGGCCCCAGCCGATGCCGAAGAGGGCGGCACCAATGATGAGAGACGGCGTAATGTCGGAGCGAGTGGGAATCCGAAACTTCTTTCCGAAGCTCGGCTTTTGGCGCCGATCGACGACCTGCAAGGTGATGGCATAGACCACGATGGCGCCACCCATCACAAAGGCCAAGCTCGGGTCCCAGTCGCCGAAGATATCGAGAAAGCCGAGCACCTTTTCGGGGCGGGTCATCTCGGAGATGCCGAGGCCAATGGCGAAAATAAAGCCGGACAAAAGTACGAGAAGTTGGCGTATCACGACAGACCTCCGAACGCGAAGATGTGGTTGGTGACGAAGACGGTCAGGACGGCCATTCCCATAAAGGTCAGGGTGGCGAGGATGGAGCGCATCGAAAGGCGGGGAATGCCGCAGACGCCGTGGCCGCTGGTACAGCCATTACCGAGGCGGGTGCCGAAGCCGACGAGTAATCCGGCTCCAATGGCCAGCACCGGCGAAATGGTGAGTTCGGTCATCACAAAGTCGCGATCGACAACGCCTTGAACGGCGGCCAGTGCGAATCCACCCAGGACCAGTCCGCCGACAAATGTGGCCTGCCAGCGCGGGGGATCGGAGTCTTCGTTTTTGAGGGCGCCGCTGAGGATGCCGCTAATCCCGGCGATACGCCCCTCAAAGACCATCATCAATGCCGCCGCCAGGCCGATGAGTATTCCGCCGATGGTGGCGGCGATTGGAGTAAATTCAGTGTAGCCGCCGGCGGTGGCGACAAATAACGTGGAATCGAGCATGGGAGTCTCCTTGATGGTATTCGGTGGAGCCATCGGCATTGGACGCCGGCACCGGCCGGGGCGCCGGCGTCCAATGCGAATCGAGCTGACGTGATCAGGCCTCTTCGAGCACCAGGTTTTCCTTGTCCATCGTATCCGGTCGAAACACATTGACCGGGATCTTCAGATAGGCCTTTTCGTTATCCTCCTGTTCGGGAAGAGTTCCGGCGTCGATGTTGACCTGCAGGCTCTGCAGCAGCAAGCGAGGTGCAGACAGCGTCTTGTCGCGCGCCTGGCGTTTGTCGACAAACTCCTCACGGGAGCGGTCGGCCGGTAAAAAGACGTTGTTTTCTTTTTGATCGGCGATTGTCGCCTGAAATTCGACGTCTCGTCCGCCCGGCTGGTAGTCGTGTCCGACGAAGGTGCGGTAGTCATCGGGCAGGGTGTAGATGCGCTCCGTGACCGAATCGTACATATCTTCGGCGCTACCTCCCGGAAAATCGCAGCGGCCGGTGCCGAAATCCGGCAAAAACAGGGCGTCACCGGTAAAGACGGCGTCGTCAATGACGTAACTCGAGCACGCCGGAGTATGGCCCGGGGTGTACATGACATCGATGGTCAACGTGCCGGCCTCGAAGGACTCCTCGTCGTCGAGCAGTACATCGAATTGACGGCCATCGGTCGGAAAGTCGTCGGGCAAGTTAAAGACATCCTTAAACAGGCTCTGCACCTCGGTAATTTTGGCGCCAATGGCGATCTCGGCGTCCGGGAAACGCTCCTGGATGCGCCGGGCACCGGAGAGGTGATCGGCGTGGGCGTGAGTCTCGAGAATATAATGAAGATTCAGCTGGTGTTCTTCCACGAAATCGGCGGCCTGGTCAGCAGATTCGGTCCAAACTGCGGAGGCGCCGGGTTCGTAGTCGAGCACGGGGTCGATGACCACGGCGTCGCGACTGTCCTTGTCGTAGACGACGTAGGTGAGAGTGAAGGTTCGCTCGTCGAAGACTGGTTG
>CAYUPT010000264.1:3638-6070 GCA_964446725.1 uncultured Bradymonadales bacterium
ATACTCCGTGATGTAAAAGAAACCGCGATATGCGGCGGGAATCGTCTGCGGTTTGTTAGTTGTTGCGAATCCCGTGCCAACTCCAATATTGGGCCTGGAAGGGCAATGGACGACAGAATCGCGTAATTTTGGCGAATTTGCGTTTCACGTTTTCACGGATTCGTTTCAGTGTTTGAAACAAGCCTGCAAAATCTCGGACGCCGTCGTGTTCTCGCCGTTCTCGGTTGTCGATACCTATCGGAGAATTCTTTGCAAGACAAAGTGCGGTTGCCGGAAAGACTACCGTGGAGGCAACGGGAGCGATGAGTCGCGACAATTGTTCCGGCGCGCGGGGCGCATTGTGCAATGGGCGGTGATCGGTGACCCTGTAAGCGAACGATGTCTGGTGTCCCGCCAGTTCGGCAAAAGAGCAGCGCAGCCTGGAGAGTCGCGATGAGCGATCGCAATGGTATCGAGTGGTTCGAATCCCATCTGGAGACATTGGGCTTTGCCTCTACTCTGCGTGAACAGACGCCGGCTACGACGGTGACCATCGACTCCAGTCGAATCGACGGCGACTCCGTGTCGCGTCTCCATACACTGCCTGAATTCACATTGACGGAAGGCCAGAGTGACGACGAGGTCATCGACCTCAACCTGATGAGAACGCTGGGCGAGGGCGGGATGGGAGTCGTCCAGCTGGCGAACCAGATGTCCCTTGATCGGGAGGTCGCCGTCAAAACGGTGCGCGGTGGGACCGACGAATCCGTGGCGTACTCGCTTCTTCAGGAAGCCTACATCACGGGTTTTCTGGAACACCCGAATATCATTCCCGTGCACACCGTGGGGCGGACGGCCGACGGCGCTCCGCTGATCGTCATGAAGCGCGTAGAAGGAGATTCCTGGCTGGAGGCGATCGGCGAGGAGGGCTCTCTGGACCTGGAGCGCGATCTCGAGATCCTCATCGAAGTCACCAATGCGGTCCGATTTGCCCACAGCCGCGGTGTCATCCACCGCGACATCAAACCCGAAAATGTGATGGTCGGCGATTTTGACGAGGTCTATCTCCTGGACTGGGGAATCGCGGTCAGTCTGAGGATGGATCGACCGCTGCTGCCGTCCCGAGGAGACGCCGACGGGGTTTCGGGGACCCCGATGTACATGGCCCCGGAGATGGCCGGTCAAGAAGACGAGCGCATCGACGAGCGCACGGATGTCTATCTTCTGGGAGCGACACTGCACCATCTTTTGACGGGGCAACCGCGCCATACCGGGGAGTCGGTCCTCCAGGTCCTATTTTCGGCCTATCAATCCGATCCGGTTGAGTACGCCGGTGATGTGCCCGAGGAATTGGCGGATATCGCCAACCGCGCCTGTCATCGCGATCGACAGCAGCGATTCCAGAGTGCGGAAGCATTTCAGAACGCTTTAAAAAACTTCCTGCGACGTCGAGAATCGGTAGAGGTTAGTGCCTCGGCGGATACCAAACGAAAGCAGCTAGAGACGCTTCTCGACGACGAGGCGCCGGATCCGGTCGACGTCCATGACACCTACGGGGAGTGTCGGTTTGGCTTTGAACAGGCGCTTCGAATGTGGTCCGACAACGATGTGGCCAGACGGGGGCTTCAGAAGACGCTGGAGGCGATGGCGGCCTATCATATTCGGCGCGAAAACGTGGATGCCGCCCGCGGATGTATCGCCGAATTACCGGAGGATAATCCACAACTAGTCCAGGAGCTCGAGGAGCTAGTGGCCCGGCTCGACGAAGATCGCCGCGAACTCCATCGCCTCCAGGCGATGGAAGACCAATTTGATTTGAGCACGGCCAGTTTTTCGAGAAGTGTGATGCTGTTGTTGCTGGGTGTACTGTGGACTGCGACCAGTCTGTATGCGGCTGTGACCCAGCAGGTTCAATCGCCGACCGAAATCGAAGAGCTGCGCCACCATATGAGCGCCGGATTCCGCAATCTGGGGATTGGCGTCGTCGCCATGTGGTTTTTTAGGCGCCGGATCTTCGCCAACGAGATCAATCGGCGTCTGATTTATATGCTCGGTGCCTTGTTGGTCGCGATGGCGTTCGTGCGCTGGAGTTTCTGGTATCTCGAAGAGAGTGTCTTTGTGGCACGCCTTATCGAAACGGTGATGACGGCGATGGCCGTGGTGGCCATCGGATTGATATCGGATCTGAAAGTGGCGTTTTTTGCACTGATATTCGCAGCAGTGGGTGCCATCAGCATGTTATGGCCGGAGTGGCAATTATACGCCAATACCGCCGGTGTTGGTCTGATCTTCGTCGCCTTTGCCTGGGTGTGGAATCCGTCGAAATTCGCAGCATCAAATCACTGAGAATAGGGCGCGGTGTCGCCGCGAAGGACCGGCGGCTTGTGCGGCAACACGGCAGTTGATTGGGGGGCATGTGGAATTGTTCAATGATCCGAAAATTTCAGTGCCCC
>CAYUPT010000265.1:0-6056 GCA_964446725.1 uncultured Bradymonadales bacterium
GTTGACGGCATTGATCAGGGCGTTGAGAATCGGCCAGTCGGCGACGGCGTCGGTGCCGTCTTTCATCGATTCCGTCTCCCGATTGGGGCTGGCGACGCTACCGGCATCCAGGTGGTCGCGGCCGATGACGACCGGGGCGTCGAGTTCGCCGTTGTTGACCATCTCGTTGAATTTGAGGCCGGCCTCGACGCGCTCGCCGTAGCCGAGCCAGCAGATGCGGGCCGGAAGCCCCTGGAACTGGACTTTGTCGCGGGCCATCTCCAGCCAGCGAAGCAGGTGTTCTTTTTCGGGAAATAGTTCCTTGAGCGCCTCGTCGGTCCGGTAGATATCCTCCGGATTGCCCGATAGCGCGACCCATCGAAAGGGGCCGGAGCCCTCGCAGAACAAGGGCCGGACAAAGGCCGGAACAAAGCCCGGAAAATCAAAGGCCCGTTCGACGCCGTGGTCTTCGGCGAATTGGCGAATATTATTGCCGTAGTCAAAGACCACCGATCCCTCATCCAAAAAGCCGACCATGGCCTCGACGTGGCGGGCCATCCCGTCCAGGGAGCGCTGCTCGTAGGTCTCGGGATCGCGCTCGCGCAGTTCGGCAACTTCGTCGAGACTCATGCCGGGGGCGACGTAGCCGTCGACCGGGTCGTGGGCACTGGTCTGGTCGGTGACCAGATCGGGGACGATGCCGCGCTGTAAAATTTCGGGATAGACGTCGGCGGCGTTTCCGACGAGTCCCACGCTCAGTGCCTGGCCGGTGTCTTTGGCATCGGTGACCCAGTTGAGGGCTTCGTCGAGGTCGTCGGTCATCCGGTCCAGATAACCGGTGTCGATGCGGCGCTGGATGCGCTTGGGATCGACTTCGACGCCCAGAAATGCGGCGCCGATCATCGTCGCCGCCAGTGGCTGGGCGCCTCCCATTCCACCGAGTCCGGCGGAGAGCAAAAACTGGCCGTGCAGATCGCCGTCGAATTTCTGGCGGGCGGCGGCGGCAAAGGTCTCATAGGTCCCCTGCAAAATGCCCTGGGTCCCGATGTAGATCCAGCTTCCGGCCGTCATCTGGCCGTACATCATCAGGCCCTGCTTTTCGAGTTCGCGAAAATGCTCCCAATTCGCCCATTTGCCGACGAGATTGGAGTTGGCGATCAGGACCCGCGGGGCGTCTTCGTGGGTGTCGAAGACGGCGACTGGTTTGCCGGATTGAACCAGCAGGGTCTCGTCGTCTTCCAGGCGCTCCAGGGTGTCGACGATATTGTCGAAGGCCTCCCAGCTTCTCGCCGCGCGGCCACTTCCGCCGTAGACGACCAGATTGTCGGGGTCTTCGGCGACCTCCGGATCGAGATTATTCATCAGCATCCGGAGTGCCGCCTCCTGGACCCAGCCCTTGCAGCGAAGCTCGTTGCCCCGTGGGGCGCGAATGGTGCGGTCGGTCATGTCATTCCTCTTCGTCGACGAACGTAAATACGAGATTGAGATTGACGATGGCCCGTCCGCTGTCGGCGCCGGGAAAGTCGATGGAGCGGACGGCGTCCTGGGTGCAGCTTTCGATCTGGTCGTCGTTGACCCGGTTGGTGCGCGGGGTCAATTGCTGGATGGAGCCGTCTTCGCCGACGAAGAGCTGCACGATGTAGCGGCCGCTTCCGGCAAAGGGTGCCGAGCGCATGCGGTCTCCGTAGCATTGCGAGATGTCGTCCTGGATGTCGCGGACGAGCTCGCGGACCGCATCGTTGTCCTCAAAGCCGTTGACGTTGAGCGCGTAGTAGTCGGCGTGGGGAACTCGGCTGTAGTCGGAGGTATCCGTCGAGTACTCGTAGACCGTCTGGCCGTCATCGGAGACCAGGTGGAGGCGATGGCCGGCCAGGGCGACCAGAAATTCGGACTCCGCTTCCGGAAAGTTCTTGACGAAGGCGGCGTCGATGTCGGCGTCGGCGTCGACGCTTGTAATTTCGTCATCGACGGAGACGGTGATGGTGTTGCCGTCGATAGAAAAGACATCACCGGTGCCGGCGACGGCGTCGACGGGCATCGTCTCCGTGAGATCTTCGCCCGGTTGTTCCAGTCCCTGGGTTTCGGCAGAGGAGTCGATGACATCGCCGTCGGGTCGGATGCGGATGTACTGATCGCGACCGCGATATTTGCACTCGATGTCGTTTTCGGTGTTATTGGTCAGGTCGCCGGTGTGACAAAAATCGATGTTGCGTCCGGCGCCGAGCGACCAGGCTCTGGAGCCGTCTCCGCCATACAGCGAGATGTCGCTGCCGTCGACGCAGACCATTCCGAGGCCGGAAAACTGTCGGAACTCATCGACGACGACCTGATCGCAGCCGTCGTTGAGCGACAATTCGGGCACGCCGGTGGCGTCGGTGATAAAGGTGGGATTTCCGGAACCGACGATATTCGGGGTATTGTCTCCGGTCATGTCGACGAGGCGCACCGGCTGGTCGAGGTCGCCGTCGTTGGCGTCCCACGAAAGGGCGCGAAGTGGTTTGGCGTCGGGACCGATAAGCAGCACTCCACTGTCGTTTTGAACGAGAACCGGGGCGTCCCCGGCGGGCCAGTCGTACAATTGGGTGTCGTCGGCCATGGCCGTCGAGGAGGCGGCCAGCAATCCAATAGTCAGCAGGGCGGTGATGGCGTAACGAGATGATGTCATGGCAGTACTCCGTAACAGGATGGCGTCGGTACGACGTGTTCGGGCCCGAGTGTAGTGGTTGCAGGGGGCATTCGTCGACAGCTATTGCATAAACTCGTCGAGCATCTCGCGCAAATCGGCGGCGTCATCGGGTCGCTCGTCGATCAGATTATTCTGTTCCAGTGGATCGTCGCCGACGTCGTACAGCTCTTCGATACCGTGGGTGAAGTCGACAATTAATTTGTCATCGCCGTTGATGACCGCCCGGTGATGCTCCTCAAAGGCGGTGTAGGGAAGAAGCTCGCCGAAGACCGGGCGATCCGGCACGTCGTCGCGCCCCAGAAGAACGTCGGTCAACACCTGACCGTCGTACTCGCCGGGGATGTTCAGGCCCAGTAAATCGAGCAGTGTCGGCGGAATATCGACCACCGATACGGGGCCGTCGATGTCCATGGAAAACCAGCCGGGGACTCGAATCAACAGCGGCACGTTGAGCACCGTATTGTACAGCGTCTGGCCGTGAAAATAGTAGTCGTGCTCGTTGAATGCCTCGCCGTGATCGGAGGTGATGACAAAAATCGTGTCGTCGTACAGTTCCTCTTCTTTGAGGGTGTCGATGATGCGACCGACGTAGGAGTCGGCGTGGGCAATTTCGGAGTCGTAGTCGGCGATCAAATTCTCATGGTGGGTGTCGCCGCGGTCGAAGGAAAATTCGTCGTGGTGATTGTAGGATGCGTGAGGGTCGAAAAAATGCACGAAGATCGAAAACGGATCGGCGTCGTCGTCGGTTCTGTGCTGTTCGCCGAGGTCCTGGAGGGTGGGCTGTAATTTCTCCCAGATTCGCGGAGTGGCGATGTCGTCGTGGGAGTCCTCCAGATCGCGGTGGTCGTCGTTGTTCCAGACGTCGAAGCCCTGGTTGAGGCCCCGTCGCTCGCGAAAGTAGAAGTGGCTGGTCTTGGAGATCGTCTGCCAGCCGGCGTCCTGTTTGACCTCGTACATGCTGGTATTTTCGGGCCGGAGTCGCGGGAAATTGGTATCGGGCAACACCCAATTGAGATTGCTGGCGTAGCGGCCAAAAAAGGTTGGTGGGATCGTTCGCGGCGTGTGCGGAGAGGTGGCGTAGGCGTCGTTAAAGACGACGGAATCTCGGGCCAACTCATCGATATTGGGCGTGGTGTCGCGTTCATAGCCCGCATAGCCCATATGGTCCTGACGCAGGGTGTCGATCATGACAAAGACCACATTCCGGGGTGGGTCCGGGATATTCTCGAATTCATTTTGCTGGGCTCGTTCGGCGGAGCGGTAGGCCTGAGAGACGGCGCTTCGAGCCGGGTGATCGGGGTCGGTGACCGGTATCGGCTCCGCATCCACCGGTTGACAGTCGTCATCGTAGTCGCACAACCCGGCGTATTCCCAGTCCACATCTTGGCTGGCCGGTTCGATGATGTAGCCGGCGACCGATGAGACCAGCGGGGCGCTGCGAAAGGTCAGCGTCCGCAACTCGGCGGTCGAGGTCGTCCATGCCGGTGCACCCACAATGCAGCCGATGGCAGCCGCAAGTCCGACGGCCGGAACTCCGTAGGTCCAGAATTTCCGATCCAGGCGCCAGTGGTGCATCGCCAGCGTCAACAATGGGACGGCGGCGACAGCGACAAGGCCCATCTTCAACTCCGTGTCGCTCCAGACCCGGAGTTGTTGGGCGTAGTGATACCCGGCGGCCACAGCACCGATCGTCATAACTGTGTAGAACCCGCCAACAAGCCACGTCCAAAAGGGCGTATCGCCGCCCAGAGGAAGGCTGCGCAGCAGGGCCTCGATGCTTCGGTACACCAAGGGGGTCGCCGTCATGGCGACGACGGTCAGTCCGGCGGCGGCCAGTGCCAGGCCCTGGGCCTGGAATGTGGCGCGTGCGAAGTTGGAGGTCACCATGAGGTGGACGGCCATCGTACCACCGGCCACCATGGCCACACCGACGGGCGTCGCCACAAGGGCAGCGGCGATCCGGCGGTCGGTTTCGGCATCGTCGAGAGCCGCTCGAAGGGGGAGCATATCGAGGCGCTTCAGGACGCCGACCCAGATGGCGACGGCGGCTCCAACACCGAGGCCGTAGAAAAGCTGTGGCAGACCCAAAAGACCGAAGGCAGAGGCCGAAAATAGCGGCATCGACGCCGTATCGGCAGTACTCCAGATGGCAATCGTGGCCCATACTGTCAGTAGTAAACCGGCGATGATACCGGCGCGCATCCCGTCTAAAATCGGTCGCATGATCGCTTGGAAGGCAAGAGAAAGTCGGTTCTGGTCGGGCGCCCGACGCAGTGGGCGACGGGGGTCCGGCAGATGATAGGTGGCCGGCTCAAACTTCGCAAAGATCATCATGGAGGGCGCTGGGAGCGGAGAAGATAAGGACGATTGGGGGCCCGGTGCGACTACTTCAGTAGAAGAAAAACACGGTATCAGGGGGGCCAATGAAGATCGTACGCAAGATTTCGTCGAAATCGTCGACAATGGTAATGCAGGGGTCGGAGGTGCGTTCGAAGCGCCTGTCCGACGTTGAAGTCGATGACCACGATAATCGAATTGGAACTCCACCCGGCGGCGGTGTCCGATAAGCTTTCAACTCTAGAGACGGACAACGCCTGCGGGCTAGGACGAGACGATGAAGATCAGAGACTTTACAACTTCTGCGGTCGGAGCCGGACCAATGCGCTGTAATCGATGGCCGGCGCCGGGTTGTCCGGAGTCCGACGGTGCACCACTGGCCGTTTGGCTTCGGAGGCAAGGCGGGATTGACGTGGTGGGGAACGGGGTTTCCGAGTTCCTACAACGGACCGCGCCTTCTGTGGTTCACTGTCGTCGGTTCGCCCGGCGCAGTGGATCCAGAAGGCAACAAAAAGAGGTGAGCACCACAGACTCCCAGCGGTTCGAGGAGCGAGATTGTCGAGTCGGTTCATCGCATGGCCACGGCCGGCGGTGCATCGGCGCCAACCAGGCATCTCAAAGAGGCTGCCAGAAAAACTCGGCAGAATCGTCTGCTACACATCAGAATGCGCTGCGCGCGGCTGCTCGAGGCAGTCGACGCGCAGCGCGTCGATGTCGGAGGTCAATGAAATACGATTGATAGATCGTAAAACGATCTTCAAGTCTTGGTTGGTCGAGATCTCGCGCAAACAACGCGATGACGCACACTTGTGCCGTCCGACTTCCAGCCACCCATCCCAGAAAAATTGAAAAACCCGGTATTACCTGTATCAGCATTGTTCTCATTATTTTTGGTGATTTGTGGTATTTGCACTGTAACCGTTCTGATGTGTATCGGTCTCCACTTCACAGTAACTCGTTTTGCCGTTTAGCAGTGTTGGCGGGGCAAGCCCGCCACAGTGATGTTGTGGAGCAATGGAGTTATAGCTCACAGGGCTTATTGACCGATAGCACA
>CAYUPT010000266.1:0-6010 GCA_964446725.1 uncultured Bradymonadales bacterium
TACGAATTCATCAACGAGATCCGCGGCGGTGTCATCCCCCGCGACATGCAGGGCGCCTGCGACAAGGGCTTCCAGGATGCCATGGACGAAGGTCCGCTGATCGGCTTTCCGGTCGTCAACATCACGGCCTGCATCAACGACGGTGACCACCACAGCGTCGACTCCTCGGATCAGGCGTTTCGACGGGCCTCGCGGGATGCATTTAACCGCGCGTACCTCAACGCCGACCCCGTCGTCCTCGAGCCGATTATGAAGGTCGAGGTCGAGTGTCCCGAGGAATTCTCGGGCTCCGTCCACGGTGGACTCAATCGACGCCGCGGACTCATCAAGGGATCGAAGACCCGACAGGGCTACTCAATCATCAGCGCTGAGGTTCCGCTGTCGGAGATGTTCGGCTACTCCAGTGACCTGCGCTCCGGAACCCAGGGCAAAGGTCAATTCTCGATGGAATTCGAGAAGTACAGCGAAGTCCCGAGCAATATTCAGGACGAGCTCATTGAGAAGCACGCCGAAGATTAATCGGCGCAAGTGACCCGGTCGAAGCGGTGGTGCCCCGAGAGGTGGCGCCACCGCTTTTTGGTCGCGCCCATCCCGAAGGAAGTGGAGGCGGTTCGACTCGGAGTAGTTGCCGGGACGAACCGCTTCTTGCGTTGTAGCCGGGCGAACCGGCTGTCGTTTTGATGCACTGGTGCACTGTAGTTGAGCCAAGGAGTCTCAAAGATGTCCGATCAGATCCCCATGTTCGGTTTGGCCTGTTCGTTGCGCGAGGAATCGCTGAACGAAAAATTGCTCCATTCCGTCGCCGATGTGCTCCAGGAGCGGTCGGCCGTAGAGCTTCACACCGCCAAACTGACGGAGTATCCCCTTCCGCTGTACAATGCCGATATTCAGGATGAGAAGGGCATCCCCGAGGCCGGTCATCGGCTGCGCGATGCCATCAATGCCGCGAGCAATATCGTATTGGTGACCCCGGAGTACAATCACTCCATTGCGGGGCCGCTCAAAAACGCCATCGACTGGACATCGCGGTTTCGGCCCAATCCCTGGGCGGATACCAATATCTTGTTGATGGCCGCCGCTCCCTCGCGCATGGGCGGGCTGCGCGGACTCCAGGAGACGCGCGTGCCGCTACAGGCCCTCGGCGCCCACGTCTACCCCAAGATGTACGGCCTCTCGAATGCCCACCAGGCCTTTGACGCCGATGATCGACTTCAGAATCAGCAGCGCCGCAGCGAAATCGCGTCGCTTGTCGATGCCTTCATTGATCATCTGGGCGGAGGGCCCACCGACCGATGACGCTTCTTTTGATATATGCCGGCATCGCTCTGGGAACGTCGTTTCTGTGTTCGATTCTGGAGGCGGTGCTGCTCAGTGTGACCCCGTCGTATATCGCCGCCTTGCAGGCCGATGACGATCCGGCCGGCGAAAAACTCTTTGCTCTCAAAGAAGATATCGACCGGTCGCTGGCCTCGATTCTAAGCGTCAATACCATCGCCAATACCATCGGGGCGGTCGGCGTCGGCGCCCAGGCTCAGATCGTGTGGGGCGAGACCTACGTGGCCGTCGTCTCCGGGGTGCTGACTCTGGCGATTTTGTACCTCGCCGAGATCATTCCCAAGACCGTCGGCGCCACGCACTGGCGATTTCTGGCACCCTGGATGGCCCGGATTCTGCCGGTGTTGCGGACCATCGTCTACCCGCTCGTCGTGTTGGCCAAGGGGTTGATGAACGCTCTGTCGCCCGACGAGGCCCCGCCTCAGCTAAGCCGCGAGGAGATGTCGGCCATGACCGAACTGGGCTACGAAGAGGGGATTGTCGAGCGCGGAGAGTCTCGATTGCTAAAAAATATCCTGCGCTTCGGCGATCTGCAGGCCAAAGACATCATGACGCCGCGCACGGTGATGATCGCCGCCGACGAGACGATGACAGTCCGCGAGTTCTTCGACGAATACGGCACACCGGTCTTCTCCAGAATCCCCGTCTTTCGCGAGCGCACCGACGATATGTCGGGTTATGTCCTGAAGAGTGACCTGCTGTTGGAAATGGCGCGCGACCGCTTTTCGACGACCCTCGAGGAGATCCGCCGCGAGACGAGTTTTGTGCCCGAAAGTCAGTCGGTGCGGGAGCTCTTTGAGTTGTTGGTGGCCAACCAGCTTCACATCGCGCTGGTCGTCGATGAATACGGCGGCATCGCCGGTCTGGTGACTATGGAGGATGTCGTCGAGACCCTTCTGGGACTCGAAATTGTCGACGAATCCGATGTCGAACAGGATATGCGCAAGGTGGCCCGAAATAAGTGGCTCGAGCGGGCACGGCGCATGGGCATCGACCCCGGCGAGCTGGAGACCAGAGAGGACCAAACGGTCGTCGACGAGCCGGAGGACAAACCGGACACCGCACCGGACGACGACTGAATCGGCCTCCGCAGCACACCACTGACAAAGGCTTCATCACAGGGGGAATACCAACGGCGCCGCATCCGGGATGGGACGCGGCGCCGTTGGTCGTTGGGCGGTGGTCGGAATTAATCTAGATTAGAACTGGTATCCGGCGGTAACCATCGAGAACATTCCGGCGCCGTTGCCGCCCAGAAAGTCCGGGCCGCCGGTGACGAAGCCGTCCTGGAAGACACCGTCCAGCGTAAAGCTGTCGACTTCAATCCCGATTCCGGCGCGCCAGCCAAATTGACTGCCCCGTGTCCGGGTAAACGTGGTATCCCGCTCGGTATCTGCTGCATCATCTTCGGACAGCCGGGTACCAAGTGTGCCGATGCCATAGCTGTATTGAGCGCCGGTCCGGAAGTAGAGCCACTCGAAGATCTCGATGTCGGCCGCCAGATGGAATCCGGGCAGTACCGTGGAGCCGGTGTAACTTCCGCCCACTTCCGAGTCTTCTTCTTGTGCGCCCTGCGTCTCACTGGACGTTCGCAGGTATCCGAGGACGCCGTAACCGGCGATCGTGGTGTTGTCGTCGATGCGATAGACCGGACCGGCGCCGGCGAGCCCGGAGAACTGCGAGTTGCGCGTCTCCGCTCCCGCATCAACGTCGTCGGGCAGCGCCGTCACACTTTGAGTGTCGAATTGAATATCGGCGAGGGCTCCGATCTCGACGCCCTCCATCATCGGGATGTAGGCGCGAATGGCGGTGCCGATGAGAAATGATGACCCCTCGGAGGCGACCTGTGAATCCACGTCTTCGATGGACTCGTCGTAGCTGGAGGTGGTGCTAAAGCGGGTCGTCAGGCTGGTGTCGAGGCGAAGGTCGTCAACCAGCGAGTAGCCCAGTGTCAGGGCTCCGAAGGTATGGCCGTTGGTGACCGAGGCTTCGTCTTCGTCATTGACCTGAAGCTCTCCACCGCTTCCGACGGAGACTCGAGCGCCGAGAAGTCCGGCGCCGAGGTCGGTGCTGACGAAGAAATCGCCAATGGTGTGGATATTGTCCGGGGCGCCCGGGATCGGGCTTCCGATATTGCCCAGGCTCATCTCGCCGGGGGCGTGCGGAAAGAATTGATTCGACGACAGAAGATCGCCGCGGTAGACGCCGACACCAAACGAGAGCGTGTCGTCGCCGAGGATGGCGATTCCGCCGCCACTGCCGCTGTCGATGCCGTAGTCCAGACTCAGCAGTTGGGTGTGTTCGACGCCGACCTGGGGAAATAGGTAGATGTCGTTCTTATCTTCGATCAGTCGGCTGTCGGCCATGCTCGCACTGCGAGAGGCTTCGACTTCCGGCAAACCGGCGACCAGAACGGCGCCGGCGGCAACGAGGGCGACTAAACATTGTAACGAGCGATTCATGAGTACTCCTCCTGAGTACGAAAATCCATTAACACGCAATTTCAACACGTTTCCATTTGACCTTTGGGACAGGACCCGACCGGCAGTACTACTGAAAAAAGATGCTGTAGTGCGACCGTCGTTGTGGTATTCCCGTCCCGGCGCAACCTTGGGACCACCGGCGGCGTCGCGCAAGCCGCACATTGTAACGTCTATCGAAGTCCCGGCACCATCGACGGCCGGTTGCGCCGACGATGATGAATTTTTGAGATGTAGGACAAGCCATGACCTCCACATCCAGAACTACAGTCGGCCTGATCTCGGATACCCACGGCTATCTGGACCCGGAACTCGTCGATATTTTTGACGAGCGGGCGGACCGAATTATTCACGCCGGGGATATCGGCGATCCCGAAATTCTGGCAACCCTCGAGGAAGTAGCCCCCACCGATGCGGTGCGCGGCAATATCGACGGCGGTGAACTTCGGTTTGAGCCGCTGGAGCAGGTGCTCGATATTGCCGGTAAAAAAATCACCGTGCTCCACATCGCTGGCTCACCGAAGAGGCCCCGCAAGGCGGCCCGGGAATTGCTGTCGCGCGAGACGCCGGATGTCATCGTCGTCGGCCACAGTCATATCGAGGTCGTCGGTCGCGTCGGCGATACGCTCTGGATCAATCCCGGGGCCGCCGGACGCCATGGCTTTCACCAGCAGCGAACGGCCGCTCTGCTGCACATCCTCGACGACGGCGAGCTCAAGATGGATCGCATCGTACTCGGCGACCGCAGCCGGCAGTAGCGCGCGGTGGTGGAACCTGGGAGCCCTTAGGTTCGTCCTGTGGCGTCTTGTTTGGCGAATAAGACCTCGTCGTCGATGGCATCTTCGTGGTGGGCGATGGCGACGCTTCCCATGGTATCGCTCCAGACGTTGACCATCGTCCGAAACATATCCAGCGGGCGGTCCACTGCCCACAGAAGGGCGATGAGCTCCAACGGCAGACCGACGGCCTCGAAGATAATGACCATCATCACCAGCCCGGCGTGCGGGATTCCGGCGGCGCCGATACTGACCATCAATGCCAGCATCACCACCGTAAGCTGCATCCCGAAGGTCATCACGAATTCCGGATTCGCCGCCGCGTACACCTGGGCGATAAATAATACGGCGATGCATTCGTAGAGCGCCGTGCCGTCCATATTGACCGTCGCCCCCAGGGGCAGAACAAAGCCGCCGACTTTGTTGTCGACGCCGACGCGGTGTTCGGTCTGCTCTAAGGTCACGCCCAGCGTCCCTGCGCTCGATGCCGTGGAAAACGCCGTGACCAGCGTCGCCGCCATGGCGTGCATCACCAGATAGGGATTGCGCCGGGTCAATACCCAGAACAACAGCGGCAGTGTGACCGCAAAATGGATCGCCAGGGCGGCGGCGACAGTCGCCGCGTAACCGGCCACACCCCACAACACCTCGGGGCCCGTCGTCGCCAGCAGCCGGGCGATCAGAGCTGCGATTCCCACCGGCGCCAGGGCGATGACGAAGAGCGTCATCTTCATCATCACTTCAAAGATCGCCTCGAAGAACGAGTAGATCGTCTGGCGGTGCTCGTCGTCGACGGTCAGCGCAAAGATGCCAAATAGCAGCGAAAAGAAGATCAGTGGCAACAACTCGAAGTCGGCGGCCGCCTCCACCACATTGGGCGGGACCATCGATAGCACCATCTCCCAGGCTCCCGATGGATCCGGGATATCGATGTCGCCGATGGCCATCGGCAAGTCGACGCCTTCGCCGGGGCGAAAGACGTTGACCAGTGCCAGCCCGACGACGATGGCGAAAAAACTCGTCGTCACATACCAGGCCGCCGCCCGACTACCGATGCGCTTTAGACGCCCGAAGTCCTTCATCCGCGTCACCCCGCAGATCAGCGAGGCGACGACCAGTGGAATCACCACCATTCGCAGCAGGGCCAGAAATAATTCGGCAATGCCGTCGGCAGCCCCGCCGCCGAGCGTTTCGTTAAATAGCCGCTGGACTTCGTCCTGGATCGCCTGGGATTGGGCGACCAGTTGTTCCGAGGTGTAATCGGCGCCCACGATATTGAGACGCGCCTGTTCGAGCAGCGCATCGTAGTGGGAGTCGTGGAGATACAGTCCCCACAATACCCCGGCGATCATGCCGAGGAGAATCCACCAGTGGATTTTGACATTGCGAAGAAAGGAGACGATCCGGGCCATGGCTCAC
>CAYUPT010000267.1:0-5998 GCA_964446725.1 uncultured Bradymonadales bacterium
CAATATTCGCACTGCCGGGGCACAGACACTACGATACTATGAGACGACCGCCTTGCGGGCGATCCGGCGCGTGAGCTGGGCGATGGGCTTTGACGATGGCGCGACGACGCGCCGATTGGGAGACGCACACCAGACGGGAAGACAGCATGTCAGAAAATGGGCTCGACATTCAGGACGCACAGTTGCGCAAGGCCGAAGGGGTCGACGACGAGCCCGACGACGTCGCGGAGTTGGTGCCCGAGGATTTCAAGGCGATGTGGAAGACGCTGTCTCGACTCTCCGATCAGCAGATCCTGGAGGAGGTCGACGAGCAGCGCGACGGTGCACCGGAGCGAAGCCGCCAGGTGTTGGTGGCCTGGATGGCCCAGAAACTGGGCTACTCCAGACTGTGGCGCCGCCAGAGTTCACTGACCCGCGAGCCGCTGTGGGATGCGCTGTCGGCGTCGAGTTACGCCATACTGGCGCCGACGGCAGAGCCGGCGCTGGCGATGGTGGGCCGGTCGACGGAGCCGTCGCGCTCGTTTATGCACCCGTCGTCGGCACTGGCGACGCTGGCATTGTGGCGCCACAGCGACGACGCAACACTGTGGCAGGAGGCCTGTCGGCGACTTCAACACCACCCACTTCCCGACGATCCGGAGTGGCTCTACGAGCTGGTCGGCGTCTTTATCGAAGACGATGCCGTCGACGAGCCCAACGGCGGCCGCTCGCTGGCGGAGCTCGTAAAATTGGTCCTCGACGAGTCGTACTGGGAGGTGGCGGCGCTGTTGTGCGGCCTGTTGATGGTCCATCGCTACGGCAAGTGGTATCGCGGCGCCGTGGAGTCCAATCTGACGCACGCCTGCGATACGGCGGCCCGGCAGTATCCGCACCAGTCGCAACGGTGGCTCGACTGGATGGCCGACGCCGCCATCGGCGGACGGCTGTCGTATCGGTGGGTCGAGGCGCCGGTGGAAGCGGCGATTCGGCTTAATATCGACGATCCGAAGCGAGAACAGCGGTTGCGCCGGTTTTTTGAGGGCCGTCCCTTT
This sequence comes from uncultured Bradymonadales bacterium, assembly GCA_964446725.1. Classification (GTDB taxonomy): domain Bacteria; phylum Myxococcota_A; class Bradymonadia; order Bradymonadales; family Bradymonadaceae; genus SLJM01. The sequence goes on from CAYUPT010000267.1 coordinate 1,032, forward strand.
GATGCGGACTACAAACGACTGGAATCGCTGTACAGCCGGCAGCTTCAGTCGCTGGGGACCGCCGACGGCGACCGGGCGAGGCGGCGCCTGTTCTCGGAGGTTCGGACCACCGTCGAGCGCCATCCGACCCGCGCGCTGCGGCTGTTGGAGTTGATGGCGATGCACCAATACGGCCCGGCGATCGGCTCGCGCTTTTATCGATTGCGCAAGGCCATCGAGCGGGTCGGCGTCGGCACCGACGACGAGCTGTGCGGCTGGCTGGTCGGATTGTACGTCCACAGCGCGACGCTGGAGTCCCATGCCGTGCAACTGGTGGGCCGAGTCGGTGACGATATCGACTGGGAGCAAAACCCGTTTGCCGATCGGCGCGACTACGAGATGTACCGGGTCATCGGCGACTACGAGCGGGCCTTCGAGCAGCTGACCGCCAAATTCGACGGCGTTGAATTGGAGCACGCCGACAAATACGCCGCGGCGCGCGTCAAATTCTTCGTGCGAAAACGCGTCGACCCAAGCCGGATTCATCGGCTCGTCCAGACCCTGTTTCGCCCCGTGGAGTGGATCGGTTCCGGACTGACGGAGGTGGGCGTTATCAGCGATGCCGTCGACCGCGGCATGGAGCGATTCGAGGCCCGATTTCGCAATCGCGACCGCCGCCGGGAGGTCGTGGAGCGATTTGCCGGAGCCGACGTGGCGATCGGCGGCTTCGAGGACATTGCCAAGCTGCCCGTCGACCGCGTCGATTGCGTCGTCGACAGTCTGCGCCACCGCAGGATGCTTCTGGGGGCGGTCGCCGGCGGCGCCTCCGGTGGACTCGCCCCCTTTAGCTGGGGGATGCTGTCGCTGGCCGATATTCCGGTGATGCTGTCGATTACCGCCGATGTCTGCAGTCGGTTTTGCTGGTACTACGGATTTGATCCCCGCAATCATCCCGATCTGCCCTTTGAGATTTTGGCGGTCGCCCTGGGCGGGACGCGTCCGGAGGCCGTCGAGCCGATGCTGGTGCGCCAGAGTCTACACAGCCATGTGATGCGAAAGTCGATTGTCGTCGGCGCGCTGGCCCACGGCGGTGTCACCCACCTGACGGGCAAGGGGGTGTCGCAATTGATCGAGCGGCGCGTCCAGAAGTCGATGATGCAGCGAGCCGGTGATTTTGCGCGGCGCGCACTGCGCCGCAACGTCAAGCGCCGGGCCGCGACCTCGCGCTCATCACCGGGGATGTCCATCGTCGGCGCCCTGGTCGGCGCAGCCCTGAATACGGTCTTGCTCTATGATATCTGTGAGGCGGCCCAGGCGGTGCTGACCGACCGCTTTCTGGAGCGAAAATACCCGGGGTGGGCCCGTCATATCGACCGCGTCGACTCATCGAGTACGGCCACCGACGGGGCCTGATATGCCGTGTTGCGCACACCGATCGAAGACGAGCGAAACTGACGAGGAACGACGAGCATGCCGGAAGCTTTTTTCAAGTGGATCGACTGCACCGACAAGACCCGCCCCCAGACGCTGGAGCGGCGGCAGGATACGACCTATCGCATCGCCCACATGACCGATATCCACCTGCCCGGGGAAGTGGAGTTGGTGAGCCGATTGCGCGATCTGGTGTCGACGGAGGGCTCGCTGGGCGATTTGACCCACGAATTGTCGGCGATCTCCAATGAATTCGGCCACCACTACCGGTCGACCCGGCGACTGTACAATAACCTGATCAAAAAGGCCCTCGTCGGGCTCCATCGACTCGGCGTCGACCATCTGGTCATCACCGGCGATCTGGTCCACTGCGGGGTGGCTGCCGAGTTTCTCGACATCCGCGCCGCACTGCAGGTCACGGGCTGGTGGGGCGACGACAAGCTGACGGTCATTCCCGGAAACCACGACCGCTTTAACCTGTACGAAAAGGTCAAACGGGAGCAAATGGAGAGCTTCTTTCCCGTCGTCACCCCTCGGGAACCGCGGTTTAAGGTGTTGCCCTCCGGCGTGGCGCTGCTCGAGATCGACAGCAATCGCGATCCCGTCGACGACCGTCACCACCTCGAGGAGTGGCTGCCCAATACGGTGGGGCGGATCTATCCGGAGGTCCTCGATTATATCGAACACAATCGCCACAGCGTCGAGGGGATGCGCCTGATAACACTGGTCCACCACCACATTACCTCCGACTGGTATCCGCGACGGGCGTCGACGCTGGGCGGGTTGATGGAACCGGCCGACGGCGTCGAGGAGTTGATAGAGGCCATCGAGTTGATCGATCCGTATTCCATTATTCTCCACGGGCACAAACACGATATTATGAATATCGACTACACCCACGGAACCCATCAGGTCGGCTGTCCCGGTGGGTTTGCGGAGTCGCTTCGGCTCAATCTCATCGATTTTAATCGACACGGCGAGGAGACGATGACCCAGATCGAACTCAAAGTCTGAGCGCGATCGCCAGAGGATGCAGCCGGCGGCTACTGTGCACAGCCGCCAGCCGTGTTATGGTCGTGGGTCACCGGCCGGGCCAATCGTCGCCGGCGCGGTGATGGGATGGCGAATGGTTGTCGATGTTGTTGTGCAAAAGGACTGGCGGTGGCGCACGGAGAACCGATCACGATTGCGATCGATGCAATGGGTGGCTACCAGGCCCCCGATCAGTTGCTGGCGGCCGTCGCTGCGGCCAGTCTCGAAGAGGGCGACGGCCCACCGGTGTACTTCGCGCTGGTCGGCGACGAAGTGGCGCTGACGGATCGCCTCTTTGAGCTCGATCACAACTCCGAACGCATCCAGTTGCATCATGCGTCGACAGAAATCGGGATGTCCGAGCGGCCGGCACAGGCCATTGAGGACCGGCCGGATGCCTCGATTTTGATGGCCGCCAGGCTGGTGGCCGACGGACGGGCCGATGCGCTGATATCGGCCGGCAACCCCGGCGTCGCCGTCCTGTCGGCGATTCGCCATCTGGAATTGGTCCAGGGAGTCGATCGAGCGGCGCTGGCCAGCGTCTATCCCACACCGCGCCAGCGCGGCGAGACCGACGATCCCTTCAGCCTTATTCTGGACGTCGGTGCCTCGCTTCGCGCCGACGCCGAAGACCTGCTGGCCTTTGGATTGATGGGTAGCGCCTACGCCCATATCGTCAGCCGCAACAAGCACCCCAAGGTGGCATTGCTGTCCAATTCCCGGGAGAGCACCGTCGGTCCCGGCGAGGTCGTCGAGGCCTACGAGTTGATGAGTCACCACGACACGCTCAATTTTTACGGCAATATCGAGGGCCATGAAATTCCCCAGGGACTGGCCGATGTGGTCGTTTGCGAGGGCTTTGCCGGCGATGTGGCCATCAAGATTCTAGAGGGTGTCGGGGAGGCGGCCTTCGAACTCGCCCGTTCGGCCTACGACTCCAAGCTGGCCTGGAAGATGGGTCTAAAATTACTCAGCGGCGGGCTCAAACAGTTGAAGCGATTTACAGATTTTGAAGAATACGGAGGGGCCCCGCTGCTGGGTGTCAATCGCGTCGTGATCTTGTGCCATCCGCGCTCCGGACGAAAAGCCTTTGGCAATGCCCTCAAGCTGGCGATTCGCAATGTCCATGCCCGTCTTCCGGAGGCGATTGCCGGGGCGCTTTCGGAGCACGGCGAAGCCACCGGCGGCGCCGGCTGTTATTGAAGATGGAAAGTACCGTGTCGAAGACCTTTCGCCACATCTATCGGTGGGATCTCGATAAGACGTATCTGCGCACGGAGTTCGAGACGCTCAGCGGATTGATCCGCACTGCGCTGCAGACACCGGAGGAAAAGACCAATGTTCCCGGTGTGGTCACACTGCTCAAAGAGTTGACGCGGCCCGACGCCACCGGCGAGACCTACGTCACCTTTATCAGCGGCAGCCCGACGCAGATGCGCGAGAAATTGGAGCGCAAATTTGCCCTCGATGGTATCACCCCCGACGAATTCATCCTCAAGCCGACACTCAAGAATATTCTCAAGGGCCGCTTTCGCGCCATCCGCGGCCAGGTCGGCTACAAGCTGCTCAGTTTGCTCGACGTGCGCAGCCGGGGACCGGAGGCGCCGGAGACGCTGTTTGGCGACGATGTCGAACAGGACGCCTTTATCTACTCGCTGTACGCCGATGTCGTCGGCGGGCGCATCGACCGCGATCTACTGTTTGAGATCCTCGATGAAGCCGGGGTCTACTCGAGAAATCGAGCCAAAATCCTGTCGAAATTCGCGGATGTGCGCTTCGATGACAATGTGGGCCGAATTTTCATCCACCTCGATCACCACACGGCGCCGGGGCGCTTCTGGGTCTATGGGCCGCGGGTGGTGCCGATCACCAATTATTTTCAGGCGGCACTGGTGTTATTCGCCGACGGGGTCCTGGAGCTGCGTCCGGTGTTGCGGGTCGCCGCCGGGATGATCGGCAATGACAACTACGGGGTCATTCAACTGGCCAATTCATTTCAGGACCTGATTCGCCGGCGCCATCTGGAGCGGACCTCCATCGATCGACTGGAGGCGTCGATTCGGGACTACCGCGAGGCGGCGACGTCGAGAGCGGATTCGATTCCACTGCCGGAGGATTTCTTTGAGCGACTTCTGGCCCGTGTTCGCGCATTGGCTCCGCGTCATACCACGCCGGTTCGAAGCTGGGATGGGCCGCCGGACTACCTGGCGGTGCTCGATACCGACCAGAAGTTGCGCGACGAGTTGGATGGAGAGGGCGGACTCTTCGGTTCCTGAGCCCAGATCGGGCACGGAGCACCGGATCCGTCGCTTGGGCGCCGCAATTCGCCGGTCGGAAGCCTTCGAGTCGACGGCGATGAGCGCGGCAGGCGAAATTTTTCCGGGAAAAATCGTCAAAAGGACTTGACGGACGCCAAAATACGACTATAGTCAGGGTGTGCCTCACGGAGGACGGTCGGCATGCATTCCCCCCAGGCCGTTAGTCAGGTGTATGTCCTATGACTAGCCCATCTCCTTCGGAGGCAC